>NZ_DGMV01000019.1:0-27345 GCF_002388575.1 Marinimicrobium sp. UBA4509 | reverse complement strand
TACGGCGGGTCTCCAAACGGTAAACCCCGCAAACGCCGGAACCACATTGAGGCACTCAGCCTTGCAAAAGCTTAACGTGAAGATAAACCAATGAACCCAGACCTGAATCACCTGCACCCTTATCCGTTTGAAAAGCTCGCCAAGCTTAAAGCGGGCGTGGAGCCGCCGGAACATCTATCCCATATTGCACTATCCATTGGTGAGCCCAAACACCAGCCGCCGGCATTCGTGCTCGACACCCTGAGCCAGAACCTCAACCGCGTCGCCAACTACCCCGCGACCAAGGGCCTGCCGGAATTGCGTCAGTCTATTGCCCAATGGGCCGAAAAGCGCTTTGCACTGAGCACGGGGCAACTCGACCCCGAGGCGCAGGTCCTCCCCGTAAACGGCACCCGCGAAGCCCTGTTCGCTTTCGCCCAGGCCGTGGTGGACCGCACCGCCGAACAACCATTGGTGGTCAGCCCCAACCCGTTTTATCAGATCTACGAAGGCGCCGCCCTGCTTGCCGGAGCGCAACCGGCGTTTCTGAACTGTACCGCTGACAACCACTATATTCCCGACTTTGCCGCCGTCGACCCGAACATCTGGAAACACTGCCAACTCCTGTACCTCTGCTCACCGGGCAACCCGACCGGAGCGGTACTCACGCTCGAGCACTGGCGCACCCTGTTGGCACTGGCCGACGAGTATGATTTTGTAATTGCCTCGGATGAGTGTTACTCCGAACTCTACTTCGACGAACAGGCACCCCCGCTTGGATTGTTGCAGGCCTGCACAGAGCTCGGCAGTGAAGACTTCAGCCGCTGTGTGGTCTTTCACAGCCTATCCAAACGCTCCAACCTGCCGGGCTTGCGCTCTGGGTTTGTGGCCGGTGATGCGTCGATTCTCGCGGAGTTTTTGCGTTACCGGACCTACCACGGTTGCGCCATGCCGGTACCCTCACAACTGGCGAGCATCGCGGCCTGGGAAGACGAGGCGCATGTGCGGGCGAACCGAGATCTGTATCGCCAGAAGTTCGCGGCGGTGCTGGACATCCTGGACGGCTGCCTGGATGTTGCCAAACCTGAAGCGGGCTTCTATCTCTGGCCGCGCACGCCGGTGGACAGTGAGACGTTCGCCCGGGAGTTGTTTGCCCAACAGAACATTACCGTCCTCCCCGGCAATTACCTGGCCCGCGACACCAAAACCGGCAATCCGGGCGACCACTATGTCCGAATGGCATTGGTGGCATCCCTGGACGAATGCGTCGAAGCGGCACACCGGATTCGCGAGTTCATGAAACAGTACTGAGGGTCTTCGTAGGAAGTGCTGCGGGATGTCGCAGTACTAGGCTGGAACTTCGAATGGAGTGCTGCGGGAGGGGGTTCCCCTTTGGGGCACGCTGTGAATACATCCCTGTACGCTCTGCACCGGCCATCCAGGCCGGTGACGGTCTCAAAGGGGCTCACCCTTCCTCCGCCAGGAGTAGCCGAACGTTGGCTGGAGGTAGTGAGTAGGTCGGATTAGCACAGCGTAATCCGACATGGGCTCTCCTCAAGCAGTGGTTTTTCGCCAAGCAATGTCGGATTACACGCTTCGCGCTAATCCGACCTACTCACTAGCAAGTCGATACAGGCGAGAGTCAGCTATCTCCCGGAGATATCCACCCGCAGCACTCCGCTACAACGTCCCTGGCAAACAGGCAACACCTGGCGCTATTTTTGCAGTAATCCGAGACAAACCTTCATAACGTCAAGTTTTTGTCTTCGAGGACTCAAACCGTGGATAGCGCGATCTTTATCGAACTGCTGGATACCTCCCTCAAAGTCGCCCTGGGGGCACTCATCGCCGGGGTGGCCGGATGGTGGGTCATGCGGCGCAACGCCATTGTCGGCTCCCGCTCCCCCCAGGAAAACCGCAAACTCAGCCTGCTGGAAGACGTGTCCGGACAAGTCGGGCGGGTTACCCACACCTTCGCCAAATACTCGTCACTGGCCGCCGAATCCATCCAGTTTGGCAAACGCTGGCCCAAAGAGCGCCGCGCCGAGCTGGAACAGATCAGCGCCGAGTTGGTGAACGAGTTCAAAGGGCTGGCGGATGCCGAGGCCAAGCTGCTCATGCTCGGTGAAAACAACCTCGAGCGCAGCCTGCGCCTGTACGGCAGTCAGATTGCCCAGTTCCGCAAGCAGGTGTATGCCGGGCGGGAGGATATCAGCCTGGAGCAGATTGCTGCGTTCAAAAAAGAGGTAGCGCGCACCCGGGAGAAGTTCTATGAGCTGCTGAGTCGCAAGTACGATCGGCTGCTGGCGAACGCCTAGGTTACAACCACCACACATAAAAAAACCGCTCACAACGGAGCGGTTTTTTCATAGTCACACCAATCCAGTTCAGGATCAGGGATTGCCGTAACTCATCAGGCGCTGGTAGCGACGCTCGAGCAAATCGTCGATGGGCTCGTTGCTCAGACGATCCAGCTGCGCACTCAAGCGCTCCTTGAGCTTGCTCGCCATGGCGTCGATATCCCGGTGGGCGCCGCCCAAGGGTTCCGGAATGGTTTCATCCACAATGCCCAACTCCTCCAGCACGGTGGAGGTCACACCCATGGCCTCGGCGGCCTGGGGCGCCTTGGCCACGGTTTTCCAGATGATGTTGGCACAGCCTTCCGGCGAGATCACAAAATAGGTGGAGTACTGCAGCATGTTGAGCTGATCGCCCACGCCAATGGCCAGGGCGCCACCGGAGGAGCCCTCACCAATCACGGTGCAGATGATCGGCGTGCGCAGGTGGGACATCACCGCCAGGTTCTGGGCGATGGACTCACTGATACCACGCTCTTCCGAGTCGATACCGGGGTAGGCCCCCGGGGTGTCGATCAGGGTCAGGACCGGCAACTTGAAACGCTCGGCCATTTCCATCAGACGCAACGCCTTGCGGTAGCCTTCCGGGCGCGGCATACCGAAGTTGCGATACACCTTATCGTTGACACTACGACCTTTTTCCTCGCCAATCACCATGACGGGTTTGCCGTCCAAGCGGGCAACGCCGCCGATAATTGCGTGATCATCGCCGAAATGGCGGTCACCGTGCAGCTCATCCCAATCGGTGAACAGACGTTTGATGTAGTCAGAGGTATAGGGGCGATGCGGGTGGCGGGCCACCTGCACCACTTGCCAGGGGGTCAGTTGCGCGTAGATGCTCTCGGTAAGCTTGGTGCTCTTTTCGCGCAGCTTGGCAATTTCCTCGGTGATATTGAGGTCATTATCGCTGCCCACCAGCTGCAGCTCTTCGATTTTGCCTTCGAGTTCGGCGATGGGCTGTTCAAATTCCAGATAATTCAGATTCATAGTCGGCTTTTCAGGCTCAGTGTTGTCGTCCGATCAATAAACGCGGATGGAAAGGCGCCTAAGATACGCGAAACCGTCAAAATAGTCGACCTCTGAGGCGGCGTGGGTGGGTGACTCTGGGTTGCGGCGGGTGCGCGCTTTGCGCTTACCCGCCCTACGCGAAGGTCGGGCGGGTATCGGGCGGGTCAGGAATAGACCAAGTGGACGCTCTCTGGGCCATAGGTGTCGCGCAGGCGTTGGAGCAGATCATCCTCGGGGCGGACCTGCCAGGCCTGACCCAGGCGCACCTGACCACGGGCGCCCTGGCGGGTGTAGTCGATCACGATGGGACAGCGGCCCTCCCGATAGGGATCCAGCAGCTCGCCCAACTGGCGCGAGAAGTTGGCTGACAGAGCGCCCGCCTCCACCGCCAGACACAGCTCCCGAGCCCGCTCCTGACGCATATCCGACAGCAGGCGCAGTTGATCGGCGCGCATTTTCAGCGAACCGCTGTAGTCGTCGTGGCTAACCTGCCCGGTGATCACCAACAGGCTGTCTTTCAACAGCAGGTCCCGGTATTCATTGAAGGTATCGCTGAACACCGCCACCTCGATGCGGCCGGTGCGGTCATCCAGGGTGACAAAGCCCATGTTGTCGCCGCGCTTGGTTTTCATCACCCGCATGGCCACCACCAACCCGGCCACCGTCTGGGACTCTTTCTGGGGTTTCAGATCGATGATGCGGGAGCTCACCAGGTGGTTCAGCTCACTGTCGTACTCGTCGATCGGGTGCCCGGTCAGATACAGGCCGAGGGTTTCCTTTTCGCCATGCAGGCGCTCTTTCATGCTCCAGCTGCGGACTTTGTGAAACTCCCCGTAGGCATCCCCTTCCGGGTCACCGCCGGGAATCACATCGCCAAACAGATCCACCATGCCAGCACTCTGATTGGCGGCTTTCTGCTCGGCGGTTTTCACCGCTTCGTTGATCGCCGCGAACATGACCGCGCGATCGTAATCAATATCCACGCCCGGGCCCAGCTTGTCGGCGGCACCGGAGCGGATCAGGGCTTCCAGGGCCCGCTTGTTCACCTTGCGCGGATCGACGCGGGCACAGAAATCGAACAGGTCCTTGAAGGGACCGTCCTTGCGCGCCGCGATGATGCTTTCCACCGGGCCTTCACCCAGGCCTTTGATGGCACCGAGACCGTAGATGATGTTGTTGTCATCATCCACGCTGAACTGGAACTCACCGGTGTTCACATCCGGTGGCAACAATTGCAGGTTCATCTGGCGACATTCTTCGATGAAGGTCACCACCTTGTCGGTTTTGTCCATGTCCGAGGACATGGTGGCGGCCATAAAGTGTGCCGGGTAATGGGCCTTCAACCACGCGGTCTGATACGACACCAACGCGTAGGCGGCGGAGTGGGATTTGTTGAAACCGTAGCCGGCGAACTTTTCCACCAGGTCGAAAATTTTCATCGCCAGGTCGGGATCAATGCCCTGCTCTTTCGCCCCCTGCGCAAACACTTCCCGCTGCTTGGCCATTTCCTCGGGCTTTTTCTTACCCATGGCCCGGCGCAACAGGTCGGCGCCGCCGAGACTGTAGCCCGCCAGTTCCTGGGCGATCTGCATCACCTGTTCCTGATACACGATCACGCCGTAGGTCGGCTTGAGAATCGGCTCCAGACGTTCGTGCTGGTACTGGGCATCCGGGTAGGCCACCTTGGCGCGGCCGTGCTTCCGGTTGATGAAGTCGTCCACCATGCCCGAGTCCAACGGGCCGGGACGGAACAGGGCCACCAGGGCGATCAGCTCTTCCAGGCTTTCCGGCACCATGCGCTTGATCAGGTCTTTCATGCCCCGGGATTCGAGCTGGAACACGGCGGTGGTTTCCGCCCGCTTGAGCATATCGAAAGTGGGCTTGTCGTCGAGGGGAATCGCGGCGATATCCAGGGGCTCCTCGCCCACCTTGGCGCGCTGCTGATCGATCATTGCCTTGGCCCAGTCGATGATCGTCAGGGTCCGCAGGCCCAGGAAGTCGAACTTCACCAGGCCGGCGTCTTCCACGTCGTTCTTGTCGTACTGGGTGACCAGACCACTACCGGTCTCATCGCAGTACAGGGGGGCGAAGTCAGTCAGCTTGGTCGGGGCGATCACCACCCCACCGGCGTGCTTACCGACGTTTCTCGCCAAACCTTCGAGCTGCCTGGCCATTTCCCAGATTTCCTGGGCTTCCTCGTCGACTTCGAGAAATTCGCGCAGTACCTCTTCCTGTTCCAACGCCGCTTCCAGAGTCATCCCCGGCGTGGCCGGAATCATCTTGGACAACTTGTCCGCCAGGCCGTAGGACTTACCCTGAACCCGAGCCACATCGCGCACCACGGCCTTGGCGGCCATGGTACCGAAGGTGATGATCTGACTGACCGCATCCCGGCCATAGTTGTCGGCCACGTAGGCGATCACCTGATCGCGATTGTCCATGCAGAAGTCGACGTCGAAGTCGGGCATGGAAACCCGTTCCGGGTTCAGGAAACGTTCGAACAGCAGGTCGTACTGCAGTGGATCCAGATCGGTAATATCCAGTGAATAGGCAACCAGCGAACCGGCACCGGAACCCCGCCCGGGCCCTACGGGAATATCGTGGTCTTTGGCCCACTGGATAAAGTCCATTACGATCAGGAAGTAACCGGGGAACCCCATCTGGATGATGATATCCAGCTCAAACTGCAGTCGGGTTTCGTAGGCTTTTTTACGCTCCTGATAATCCGCCGCCTGCGGATCGAGAATTCGCTCCAGTCGTTTGTACAGACCTTCGTAGGAAATTTTCTCGAAAAATTCGTTCTCGGTCATTCCCTCGGGAATGGGGTACTCGGGTAGATAATATTTACCGAGTTCAATATCCAGGTTACAGCGCTTGGCAATTTCGACCGAGTTTTCCAACGCTTCGGGAATGTCGCTGAACAGCTCCGCCATTTCCTCGGGCGAGCGCAGGTACTGCTGATCGCCGTAGCGCCGTTCGCGACGCGGGTCATCCAGGGCCCGCCCCTCACTGATACAGACCCGCGCTTCATGGGCCTCGAACTCGTCTTGCCGAAGAAACCGGACATCATTGGTCGCCACCACCGGACACTGCGCCTGCGCCGCGAGGTCCACCGCCGCGTGCAGATAGTCTTCATCGTTGTCGCGACCGGTGCGTTGCAGCTCGAGATAAAACCGGTTGGGGAAGTCCGCCATCCAACCGCTGAGCAGTTCTTTGGCCTGATTCTGCCGACTGGCGATCAGCGCCACACCAATATCACCGAACTTACCTCCGGAGAGCGCGATCACGCCCTCGGCCAGTTCACTGATCCACTCGCGCTGGACATAGGCGATGCCCTGCTGCTGGCCTTTTTGCCAGGCGCGGGAGATCAGTTCAATAATGTTTTTGTACCCTTTGTTGTTCATGGCCAACAGGGTAATCAAAGTGGGTTTGCCGTCGGGGTCGGCATTGGCGACCAGGAAGTCGCTGCCGGCAATGGGTTTGAGGCCGGCGCCCTGGGCGGCTTTGTAGAATTTGATCAGGCCGTAGAAGTTGGTCTGGTCGGTGACGGCCACCGCCGGCATGCCCAGCTCGGCCACGCGTTTGACCAGGGGTTTGATGCGCACCAAACTGTCCGAGAGGGAGTATTCGGTGTGTAATCTGAGATGGACGAATTGTGTGGTCATAAAATCTGCCGGGTATTAAAAGAGTTCAATCTGCTCCAGGCGTTCGCGGATTGGGGCGTAGGATGTGCGGTGGATGGGTGTGACACCCAGGGTGTCCAGCGCCGCCATGTGGGTTTTGGTCGGGTAGCCTTTGTGCTCCGCGAACCCATAACCCGGATACTGCTGATCGAATGCCACCATCTCGCGATCTCGCGCCACCTTGGCCAGAATCGACGCCGCACTGATTGCCGGGTGACGGCTATCGCCCTTCACCACCGCTTCCGCCGAATACGCCCACTGGGGCAGACGGTTCCCGTCCACCAGCACATGCTCCGGCGGCGGCACCAAGCCCTCTACCGCGCGGGTCATCGCCAACAGACTCGCCTGCAGAATATTGAGCTGATCAATCTCCGCCACCGACGCCCGGGCGATACACCAGGCCGCGGCCTTCTGTTGAATCTCATCGAACAACCGCTCGCGCCGCTTCTCGGTGAGTTTCTTTGAGTCATTCAGGCCATCAATGGGTTGCTTGGGATCCAGAATCACCGCGGCGGCCACGACGTCGCCCGCCAGGGGGCCTCGACCCACCTCATCCACGCCAGCGAGCCATGGGCCAGTGTACGCCGGTTCGAACGGTTCCAAAACCACGCTCATCGGGCCCGGGTCTCCAGTAGATCCGCAATGGCTGCAGCGGCTTTTTCACTGGCATTGCGGGCGAGGTTCCGGTGCATATCCGTGAAGGTCTCCACCAGTGCCTCAGTCTGCTCCGGGTGGTCGATATAGTCCAACACCGCCGCGCTCAGCGCTTCCGGTGTGGCCGCGTCCTGAAGCAGCTCCGGTACCAGGGCGCGGTCGGCCAACAGGTTGGGCAGCGAGACGTACTTCGTTTTCAGCATCCGGGACAGGATCGCGTAGGACAAGCGGGCCATTTTGTAGGCCACCACCATGGGCGTTTTGAGCAGCATGGCCTCCAGCGCCGTGGTGCCGGAGGAAATCAGTGCAACGTCGGCCGCCGCCATGGCCTGCTGGGACTGCCCCTGCACCAGGTGCACCGGTAGATCCACAAACTCGGACAACTGATGATGAATCTGCCGGTAGCGTTCGGGGCTGGCGGCGGGAATCACAAACTGCAGGTTGGGCCGGTGCTCCCGGCACAGCCGGGCCGCCTTCAGAAACAGGGGGCCGAGTTGCTCTACCTCGCCACTGCGGCTGCCCGGCAGCAGCGCCACCAGGGGGCCTTTGTGATCTATTCTCAGGGCCGCTCGGGCGCCCATGGCGTCGACCTCCAGCGGAATTTCATCGGCCAGGTCGTGGCCGACAAAGGCCACGGGAACCTGATGTTGCTCGTAAAAGGCCGCCTCAAAGGGCAGCAGGGTCAGCATCAGGTCGACACTGCGGGCAATGCCTTTGATCCGCCCCTGGCGCCAGGCCCAGACCGAGGGGCTGACATAGTGCACCGTGGGCACGCCCGCCGAGCGCAGGTGCCGTTCGATATTGAGGGTGAAATCCGGGGAGTCGACGCCAATGAAGACCGCGGGCGGCTGCTCGGTAAAATGATTTTTCAGAAACTTGCGGATTTTGAGCAGTTCCGGCAGGCGCTTGAGCGGGTCGATCAGGCCCATGACCGACAGTCGATCCATCGGGAAAAACGAGTGGAAGCCCTGCTCGAGCATACGCGGTCCGCCGATGCCCGAGAATTCGCAGTCCGGATAATGCTGGCGCAGAGCGCGCATGAGAGCGGCGCCCAGAATATCACCGGACGCTTCACCCACGACCATACCAATCTGCAGTCGGCCACGAGATGAGGTCGATGTCGAGTGCCCTTGCGCTTCCATAGAAAGTTCCTAGCGAACAATACCGCGTGACGAGCTCCGGATAGAGTCCACCATCACTTCGAGCGCCCTGCAATCGGCCACCATAGGCTCCAGCTCGGCCAGTGCTTCGCCCAGCGTCAGGCCGCGGCGATACAGTAGCTTGAAGGCTTTTTGAATTGAGGCGACTTCCGACCTGTCAAAACCGCGGCGCCGAAGGCCTTCCGCGTTGATACTCTTCGCTTCCGCCGGATTGCCGTTGGCCATGACGTACGCCGGCAGATCCTTGCCCAGAGCGGTTCCCATGCCGGTAAAGCTGTGGGCGCCAATGTGGCAGTACTGGTGCACCAGGGTAAAACCACTGAGAATCGCCCAGTCACCAATGTGAACATGACCTGCCAGGGCCGTATTGTTGACCAGAATGCAGTGGTTGCCCACAACACTGTCATGACCGATATGCACATAGGCCATCAACAGATTGTGATCACCGATGGTGGTCTCGCTGCGGTCCTGAACGGTTCCGCGGTGAATGGTCACCCCTTCACGGATGATGTTGTGATCACCGATGACCAGCCGAGTGGGCTCGCCTTTGTATTTGAGATCCGGCGTTGCTTCGCCAATAGTCGAGAACTGAAAAATATGGTTGTGCGCGCCAATTCGGGTCGGCCCCTTGATGACGACGTGAGACTCAATCACCGTACCCGAGCCGATTTCGACATCAGCACCGATTATCGTCCAGGGCCCGACTTCCACGTCGGGCGCCAAGCGGGCATCAGAATGAATAATCGCAGTGGGGTGAATCAACGCTGTTCTCACTCTTGTCCGGGAAGTTCGAGGGTGGAGGGGGGCTCACACGGAACACCCCGGGGCTTCTATTAAACCTTGCGGTCCGCACACAGAATGTTGGCGGAGGCCGCCAGAACGCCATCGACGGTGGCCTTGCACTCAAACTTCCAGATGCCCCGCTTCACGGAAACCACCCGGGACTCTAACGTCAGACGATCACCGGGAATGACCTGGCGCTTGAAACGCACATCATCCACACCGGCAAACAGATAAATGGAGCCATCTTCCGGCTTCTTGTTCATGGTTTTAAAGCCCAGAATGCCCGAGGCCTGAGCCAGCGCTTCCAGAATCATGACGCCGGGAAATACCGGGCTTTGCGGGAAGTGACCGTTGAACACCTCTTCGTTGACCGAAATGTTTTTGTAAGCGACGATTGACTCGCCTTCCACTAATTCCACAACCCGATCCACCAAAAGAAACGGATAGCGGTGTGGCAGGTATTCACGTATTTCTCGTACATCCATCATAGTCAACGACCCCTGGGTGTTCATGATTGCCCGCCTGAGTTGGCCGGCAGTTTATCTCTGACGCCGCCATCCGGCAGCGATAGGTTCATCTATTCGTCGAGCTTTTTCAGGCGTGTGGCCAACTCGTTCAATTGCTTAAATCGCACAGCGTTTCGACGCCACTCTCGGGTGGGCGCCAGTGGGGTCCCGGAGGAATAGGAACCAGGCTTTTGAAGGGAGTGCGTGACCAGGCTCATGGCCGTAACGTGTACCCCATCGGCAATCGTCAGATGGCCCACAATGCCCACTCCGCCAGCAATCGTGCAATTCTCCCCTACCGTCGTGCTCCCGGCAAGACCCGCTTGTCCCGCAATGGCCGTATTTCGTCCGATCGAGACGTTGTGCGCGATTTGCACCTGATTGTCGATTTTTACGCCATCCGCGATTCGGGTATCGTCCAGTGCGCCCCGATCCACCGTTGTTCCGGCGCCTATTTCAACATCATTACCAATGACAACACTGCCGAGCTGGTGAATTTTCAACCAGCCGTCGGCGGTGGGGGCAAATCCGAATCCGTCTGCGCCAATGACCGCCCCACTGTGGATCACACAGCGCTCCCCCACGCGAATGTCGTGGTAGAGAACGGCGCGGGCGGCAATTCGCGTTCCCGCGCCGATGTGACAGCCATCGCCAATGCTGGCTCCGGCCCCGATCTCGACGCCTTCCGCCAGCACTACCTGGCGGCCAATCGTCGCCTGGGGACCGATGCTAACTCCCTCCGCCAGTTGGCAGCCATCGCCGATCACGGCAGTAGGATGACAGCCAGTGGGTACCGCCGGCCGGTCATCGAAACGTTCTGTCAGCCGGGCATACGCCTCATAGGGGTTGGCGGTCAGAAGCTTGTTACCCGGGTACTCTGCGGCCAGATCCGGACGCATGATCACCGCCGAGGCGCGCGTGCTCGCCAGATACTTCCGATAAACCGGGTTGGCAATAAAACTCAACTGCCCCGGCAGCGCCGACTGGAGCGTTCCCAGCCCGCTCAGGGGGCAGTCGCCATCGCCTTCAAAATCGGCATCCAGCCACGCCGCCAGCTCTGCCAGAGTCAAGGTGGGTGACACACTCGGGCCCTCTATCAGTTAGCCTTGTTCAGCATGTCAGTCAGGTCATCGGTGATGTCATACTCTGCTGAGGCGTGGAACGCGCTCTGGCTGTTCAGCACCAGGCCGATTTTTTCCGCTTCGATCAACTGCGCCAGGGCTGACTGAGTCTGTTCGCCCATTTCCTGCATGATGACCTGCATCACCTGCTGGCGCTCGCCTTGGAGCCCCTGCACGGTACGCTCATACTGCTCACGCAGCTCGCGCATTTCCTGTTGCTTGGCCTGCTTCTGCTCATCGGACCAGGTCATGCCGTTTTTCTGAGCATCCTCCTGAAACGCCTGCAACTCAGAGGTCAGACTCTGGTAACGGGTGCGCAGAGCGACGTAATCCTCGTCCTTTTCCAGGCTTTCCAGACGCGCTTGTGCTTTATCGGTGCCAAGCACGGCGGCCTGCAGGTCCAGGACCACGACTTTACCTTGCGCCAGCGCGACGGAGGAACCCAGGAGCAATACCAGCCCGAGGGCGATTTTCTTTGCATTAGCCAACATGATGTTAATTTCCTCTGTATTATCAATAGGTTAGGAAATGAAAAGGCCCTGCAATCAGGGCCATTGAGTCCCCTGAAGGGGTCATATCCTGCGGGCAAGGCCCGAAAAAGGGCCAATGATACCGCGTTAGAAGGATCCACCCAAAGAAAACTGGAAAAATTCCGCTTTGTCTTCCTCGTTTTCGTTGATTGGGCGGGCCACCGCGAAGGTCAGCGGACCAAACCCGGTAATCCAGGTCAGACCAAAACCGGCGGAGGCACTCAGCCGATCAATATCCGGTTCGTAACAGTTGCGCTGGCGCTCAGAGCAGGTGGTGCTGAACACGTTGCCCGCCTCCACAAAGAAGCTGGACTGCAGCATACGCTGGTCTTTGATGAACGGCAGCGGGAACAGAATCTCCGCGCCGGCTTCAACCTGAATGTTACCGCCAAAGGCATCGTAGCGGCTGTTGCGGTTGCTCAACTGGCTTTGCCGCACGCCGTACTGGGTGACCAGTTCGCCGGGATTACACTTGAGCGCGTCCAGGTCATAGTTCTCACCAAAGGCTTCCTGATCTTCACACAACAGGTAGCCAGAGGAGGTTTCGCTGTCAGAGATGACGCCATCGCCATTGGCATCGTCCCAGGCAAAGGGCACGGTATAGGAGCGCTCTGCCGGCGTTGACCGCGGACCGAGGCTGTTGCGCTCAAACCCGCGCACCGAGCCGAAGCCACCGGCGTAAAAGTGTTCAAAGAACGGCAGCTCGGTATCCCCATAGCTGTCCACAAACCCCAGATTGGTGCGCAGTTTCAGGGTCAGAGCACGGGTGAGGGGTTTGTAGGTCTCGCCCTGGAACTGGATCTTGTAGTACTCGAGGTCCCCACCGGGAACCGCCGCCTCAATGGAGAATCGCTGCGAAGTGCCTCGAGTCGCGAGCATCCCACGGTTCAGGGTCGACTTGACGTAATTGAAACCGATCAGCCCATCCTGAAATTCATTGCCATACAGATCCAGATACCCCGGCTCGCCCAATACAGACTCAGTCACCCGGTTATCACTGTAACCATCGGGGAAGTCGCGTCCCATGGCGATATCTTCCCGCATCTGCTCGAGTTCAGTTTGAGTGATGTAGGGAGCCCCTTCGCCGATAACGGGCGTACGGATGATTTCTCGCGGAGACGATGCCGACGGTTTGACCGTTAGATCGCGCGCCTCAAAGCTGAATCCGATGCGCTCGATTTCCGAGATCGGATAGCCAAAACTCAATCGCGCACCATAGGTGTCGGTGCTATAACCGGCCACACCAAAGTTGGCGTAATCACTTTTGGTGTAGTACAGGTTGATGCCGCGACTCACCCCGTCTTTGGTGAAATAGGGGTCGTTGTAGCTGAAATTATAGGCGGTCCGGAAGCGGCTGTTACTCAGGGAGAATCCCACCTGCTTACCGGTGCCAAACCAGTTGTTCTGCTGGATATTGGCCGACAGCAGCAAGCCACTGTATTCCGCATAACCAATCTGCAACCCCATACTGCCGGAGGGCTGCTCTTCGACGGTGTACTCCACGTCGACCTGATCGCTGGTGCCCGGAACCTCGTTGGTTTCGACGTTGACCTCTTTGAAGAAGCCGAGGCGATCCAGGCGGATCTTCGAGTGCTCGATCTGGGAGTTGGAGGCGGCACCGCCTTCCATCTGCCGCATCTCCCGACGCAGCACCTCATCGATCGTCTTGGTATTGCCCTTGAAATTGATACGCCGCACGTAGGCCCGCTGACCCGGATCCACAAAGAAGGTCACCTTGACGGTCTTGTCTTCTTCGTTCTTCTCGGGAATCCCCTCCACTTCCGCAAAGGTGTAGCCTTCATTGCCCAGGCGCTGGGTAATGTACTCGGATGAGTTGGTCATCAGGATCTGGGAGAAATCGTCACCCTCACGCAGCATGATCACGCGCCGAACCAGGGGTTCCGGCAGTTTCAGGTCACCGGCCAGTTCCACTTCACTGACTTTGTAAATTTCGCCTTCGGAAACATTCAGGGTGATATAGATTTTGGATTTGTCCGGGCTCAACGCCACCTGGGTGGAATCAATACGAAAACTCAGGTAGCCGCGGTCCAGGTAAAAGGACTCCAGGGTTTCAATATCGCCGGTGAGCTTTTCCCGGGAGTATTTATCATCCCCGGTAATCCATGAAAGCCAGCCCGAAGATTTGAGTTCAAAGCCTTCCAGCAATTCTTCTTCACTGTAAACGTCGTTGCCAACAATATTGATACCCTTGATCCGCGCCGGCTTGCCCTCATTGACGTTGACGGTCACCTTCACCTGGTTGCGAGGCAGATCCTCAACCTCAATATCCACCGAGGCACCGTAGCGACCCTGGCCGATATACTCTCGCTCCAGCGCCTGACTGATCCCTTCCAGAGTGGCGCGCTGAAAAATCTGGCCTTCAAACAGATCGCTATCGCGAAGACTGCCCATCAGGTCTTCGGTTTTGATGACCTTGTTTCCCTCAATGGTGATTTCGTTAATGGCTGGACGCTCTTCGAGCTTTACCACCAAAACATCGCCGTCCCGGCCCATGGCCACATCGGCAAAGTAACCCACCTGGAACAGCGAGCGCGTGGCCATCCGGATATCTTCAGAAGTTACCTGATCACCCACTCGCAGTGGCAGGGCACTGAACACGGTGCCGGCAGATACCCGCTGCAAGCCTTCCACCCGAATGTCACTGATCTGAAAACTCTGGGCCTGCACCACTGCCGATAGCAACAGGGCGGCCATCAGACTCATCACTCGCATCCAAACTCGCATCATAGAAAAATTCTTTTTTCGGTTGAGATCAATTGCATTCGGCAGCATTGGCACCGCCACGTATCTTGTATGCCCCAATTGCATTTGGGGCCATGTCTAAAGACGCATCGTCAGAGGCGCATAATATCGTTGTAGAACGCCAGCACCATGAGTCCGACCACCATCACCAGGCCAATCTGATACCCGACCTGCTGAACGCGATCAGATACCGGGCTGCCTTTAACCACCTCAATGGCGTAATACAGCAGATGCCCACCATCGAGCACCGGAATCGGCAACAGGTTGAACACTCCGAGGAAGATACTGAGCAGCGCCACAAAGCCCACAAAGCTTTTCCAGCCACTCTCGGCGGAATCGCCGGCCACCTTAGCAATGGTGATGGGGCCACTCAAGTTTTTCGTCGAAATTTCGCCCACTACCAGTTTCTTCACGGAGAGCAGCACAAAGCCGGCGGTCTCCCAGGTGCGGTCCACGCCCGCCACAAAGGACTCCACAGGCCCATAGTGATAGGTCCTGATTCGCTCTTCCGGCCACGGCTGCGGCTGAATGCCCACGCCGACGCGACCAAAGCGCTCGCCATTCTCCTCTATCGTCTCCGGCGTCACCGATAGACTCGTCTGACCGCCATCGCGTTCCACTGTCATCTGAATTTCTTGCCCGGGTCGGGCCCGAACGTAATCCACCCACTCGGACCAGCCCGACACCGATTCGCCGTCGACACTGAGAATGCGGTCACCGGAGATCAGCCCCGCTCGCTCAGCCGGGCTGTCCGGCACAATCTGTCCGAGGATCGCCTGCGGCTCGGGCCGATCCAGGGTCAGCCCCAGTCCGGCCACCGGGTCCGGCTCTTCAGCGCCGCGCAGCCAGCCATCAAGCGGTGCCTGGGACATGTACTGCAGATCGGAGCCGGGGTATTTCACCAGAAACTGAATGGTGCCGCTTTCGCCCAGGCGGCGCAGCAACTGCTGGTGCAACGCCTGCCAGGTCGGGGTGGGCTCGCCATCCACGGCCAGAATCTCCTGACCGGCCTCCAGGCCCGCCTGGGCGGCGACCGACCCTGGCTCCACTTCACCGACGATCGGAATCGGCTCCCGGGTGCCGGGTATCATCAACAGCCAGAACAGCAGAATCGCCAGAATGAAGTTGGCCACCGGCCCCGCCGCAACAATGGCGATGCGCTGCCAGACGTTTTTTCGATTGAACGAGCGGTGCAGCTCCTCTTCCGGCACCTCACCTTCCCGTTCATCGAGCATTTTGACGTAGCCGCCCAGCGGTATGGCGGCCAGCGCATACTCCGTGCCCTGGCGGTCTGTCCGGCGCCAGAGCACCCGGCCGAAGCCAATGGAAAACCGCAGGACCTTGACGCCACAGCGGCGCGCCACATAGAAATGCCCAAACTCATGCACAGCCACCAGAATGACCAGGGCGACCAGAAACCAGATTATTGTCTGAATAAGAGCCACGAAATACCTCTCAGCGTGCTTCGATCAGGGATTGCGCCAGGCGTCTGGCCTCCTGATCCGCGGTTTGGACCACCAGCAGGTCCTCGGGTTCAGTCACAGGTACCCGCTCGAGCACGGATTCGATCACCTTGGGGATATCGGTAAAGCCGATCTGACGCCGAAGAAATGCCGCTACCGCCACCTCATTGGCCGCATTGAGCAGTGCGGGCGCCGTACCGCCCTGCCCCGCCGCCTCCACCGCCAGTCTCAGCGCCGGAAAACGATCCAGATCCGGCGCTTCAAAGTCCAGGCGTGCGGTGCTGATCATGTCCAGGCCGGAAACGCCCGAGGCGATGCGCTCGGGCCAAGCCAGTGCGTGTTCAATGGGTGTGCGCATGTCCGGATTCCCCAGTTGGGCCAGCACCGAACCGTCCACGTACTCAACCATGGAGTGAATGACGCTCTGCGGGTGGACAACCACCTCAATCTGCTCGGGCCGGGCACGGAACAGCCAGCACGCCTCAATCAGCTCCAGCCCCTTGTTCATCAAGGTGGCGGAATCAACGGAAATTTTCTGCCCCATGCTCCAGTTCGGGTGGGCACAAGCCTGCTCGGGGGTGACGGCCTCAAGCTGCTGGCGGGAATATTCTCGAAAGGGACCGCCGGAGGCCGTCAAGAGTATCTTCCGCACACCACAGGTCGCCAGGCCTTCGCTCAGGCAATCCTGAGGGTGGGCGGGCAGACACTGGAAAATGGCGTTGTGCTCGCTATCAATGGGCAACAGTGTTGCGCGATGCTGCTCGACCGCCCGGGTGAAGAGAGCACCGGCCATAACCAGTGCCTCTTTGTTGGCCAGCAACACCTTTTTACCGGCCTCCACCGCCGCCAGTGTCGGCACCAGACCGGCCGCCCCGACGATGGCCGCCATGACGGTGTCCACGGCAGGCGCTGCCGCAACCTCACTCAGCGCCTGAGTACCCGACAGGACTTCGGTCTCGCTGCCTTTGGCTTTCAGCCACGCCTGTAGAGCCTCGGCTTCGGCCGGTTCGACCACAACCGCATAGCGGGGCCGGTGGGTAAGGCAGGCGTCCGCCAGCTTGCGCCACTGGGAAAACGCGGTGAGCGCATATACCCGGTAGCGATCCGGGTGCCGGGCCAATACGTCCAGGGTGCTGCTGCCGATTGATCCGGATGCGCCCAAAATAGTAACAAACTGCATAGTGACCTCAGCCCTGGGGCCAGCCGCCGGCCAACAGTGCCAGGGCAAATACCGGTGCGGCCGACGTCAGGCTGTCGACCCGATCCAGAACGCCACCATGGCCCGGCAGCAGCGCGCTGCTGTCCTTGATACCCCGCTGGCGCTTGACCATGCTCTCGAGCAGATCCCCGAGCACCGACACCAGGCTGGTGGGCAGAATGATCGCCAGCCAGAACAAGACACTGCCCTGCCAGAAGTACCCGACCAGCAGAGCCAGCAGGATATTGGCCGCAACGCCGCCAGCAAACCCTTCCCAGGTTTTGCCCGGACTGACGCTGACCGCCAACTTATGTTTGCCCCACCGACGCCCGGCAAAGTAGCCACCGATATCCGCACAGGCCACAATCGCCACCAACAACACCAGCAACCACAGCCCGCTGTCCTGAACGCGCAGGTACGAAAGCCCCGCCCAGGCGGGTACCAGGACGAAGAACCCCATGAGGGCCCGCATCCAACGACTGTGCCAGAGCAGTGCACTACTGGGGTAACCCTGTACCCACAGCAATGCCAGCGCCCACCAGATACAGCCCACCATCAGAATATTGCGAAACGCCAGACTCTGGCTTTCCATCAACTCGCGGCTATCAAGGGACTGATCCGGTAGATGATGAACGCCCAGATACGCCGCGCCCAGGCCCAGCAAGGCTCCGACCGCCAGCACATAGACCCCGCGCTGCCAGCGCTTTGACAGGCCGGACAGATTGGCCCACTCCCAGGCCCCGATCAGGGTGATGGTGGCGGCAAAGGCGGAGAAAAGTGGCCCCGGCAAAAACACCAGCGCAGCGACAAAAACACTGGCCAGCAGAACCGCCGTAATCACTCGTTGCTTAAGCATGTCTCGCCTCCCCGGCGCGACCCGGCGCATCCAGTTGATCCGCGGTCTTTCCGAACCGACGCTGGCGTCGATAGAAATCATCGGCTGCGGCTTTGAGCTCATCGGCGCCAAAGTCCGGCCAGAGTAATTGACTGAAATACAGTTCGGCGTAGGCCGACTGCCAGAGCAGGAAGTTACTGATACGCACCTCGCCCCCCGTGCGAATCAACAGATCCGGGTCGGGCAGATCGCTCAGGCTGGTATGGCGGTGCAAGGTGTGCTCATCGATATCGGCCGGGTCCAGAGTACCGGCAGCGACCTGTTCCGCCATCTGTCGGGCGGCGTTGGCAATATCCCATCGACCGCCGTAGTCCGCCGCGATCACCAGCGTCGTATCACCCTCGCGGGTCATGGCCTCCGCATCGGCTATGGACTTTTGCAGAGAGGGACTGAAACGCTCGCGGTTGCCTACCACACGGAGCCGGACATTTTTCTTGCGGAGCTCTTTGGCCTCCTGCTTCAAATACCATTGAAACAGCGACATCAAGGCTTCCACTTCTTTCTTGGGACGCTTCCAGTTTTCACTGCTGAACGCGAACAGGGTAAGCACTTCAATGCCCAGGTCCTGGCAGGCGGTCATGATGTCCCGGATACGCTCGGCACCGACCTTATGACCGGCCACACCGGACAGTCCTCGCTGCTTGGCCCAGCGGTTGTTGCCGTCCATGATAATAGCGATATGGCGCAGGGAATTGCTGGTCACAAAAAACTCCTGGATCAGTTGCCGCGCGGGCCAAATGGGGCGGTCGGGAGGACCGCCCCACGGCTCAGATTTCCATCAGATCCGCTTCCTTGGCACTGAGAGCCTTGTCAATCTGAGCAATGTATTTATCGGTTATTTTTTGAATCTCGTCCTGAGCACGACGCTCGTCGTCTTCGCTGATTTCCTTGTCTTTGAGCAGCGCTTTCACATCGGACAGAATGTCACGACGCACGCCGCGCACGGCTACCCGGGCATTCTCGGCTTCGTGGCGCGCCTGCTTGATGTAATTTTTACGCGTCTCTTCGGTCAGCGGCGGCATCGGGATGCGAATCACGCCACCGTTGGTGGACGGGTTCAGACCGAGATCCGACTTCATGATCGCTTTTTCGATCTCCGGCACCAACTGCTTTTCCCAGGGGGTGATGCTCAGAGTGCGGGCATCTTCCACGTTGACGTTGGCCAACTGCGCCAGGGGCGTTTCCGCGCCGTAGTAGGACACATGAATACCGTCCAGGATGCTCGGATGGGCACGGCCAGTACGGATTTTGTTGAAGTTATTGCCCAACGCGTCGACCGATTTGGCCATACGGGCTTCGGCATCTTTTTTAAATTCATTCAGCATTGTTTTTGCCCTCTTCGATCAGGGTGCCCTCATTGCTACCGACCACAATGTTGAGCAGCGCCCCGGTTTTATTCATGCGGAATACCCGTACCGGCATATCGTGCTCCCGGCACAAGCAAATCGCGGTCAAATCCATGACACCCAGCTTACGCTCCAGCACTTCGTCGTAGGTCAGGCGATCGTATTTGGTTGCGGCAGGATCCTGCATCGGATCGGCCGTGTAAACACCGTCCACCTTGGTGGCTTTCAGAACAATGTCGGCCTCGACTTCGATGGCGCGCAAGCAGGCCGCCGAATCGGTGGTAAAGAACGGGTTGCCGGTGCCGGCCGAGAAAATCACCACCTCGCCCGAGGTCAGGGCGCGGTTGGCCTGGCGACTGTCGTAGTGTTCGACAATGCCACTCATGGGGATGGCGGACATCACCCGGGAGGAAATATTCGAGCGCTCAAGTGCATCCCGCATGGCCAGAGCATTCATGACCGTTGCCAGCATGCCCATATGGTCGCCGGTGACGCGATTCAGGCCGGCACTGCTGAGCGCTGCCCCGCGAAACAGGTTGCCACCGCCAATGACCAGGCCCACCTGGACACCGATGCCAACCAACTGGCCAATTTCCAGGGCCATTTTATCCAGTACCTTGGGATCAATCCCAAAGCCTTCGGAGCCCATCAGCTCTTCGCCGCTGAGCTTCAACAGAATTCGTTTGTACTTCTTGTCGCGCGCGCTTGGCATACCAGGTTCTCCGCAAGGTGCTCATTCAGGTTAAGAAATTCGCCAGGTGGACCCGATCGGGCCCACCTGACGAGAGAGCAGCGGCGATTAACCTTTGGAAGAGGCCTTGACCTGAGCGGCCACTTCTTCGGCGAAATCGACGGTCTCTTTCTCGATACCTTCGCCCACTTCAAAGCGCACAAAGCTCTGGATGGTCGCACCCGCGTCAGCCGCCAGCTTGCCCACTTTGATTTCCGGGTTCTTGACGAACGGCTGCTCAACCAGGCTGCCTTCCTTCAGGAACTTGTTGATACGTCCCATCATCATCTTCTCGACGATTTCAGCCGGCTTGCCTTCCATATCCGGCTGAGCCTTGATGATTTCCTTCTCTTTTTCCACCAGCTCGGCGGGCATATCGTCCGGGTTGATGACCTGGGGGTTTACTGCGGCCACGTGCATGGCCACATCGCGCGCCAGCTCGGCATCGCCACCGCCCTGCAGTTGGGTAACCACCGCAATGCGGTTGTTGGAGTGAACGTAACCGTCAACCACACCACCTTCTACCACGGCGGCGCGACGTACGGTGATGTTTTCACCGATTTTCTGTACCAGCGCTTCGCGATCGCCTTCCAGATCGCCGCTCATCAGGGCCGCCACGTCGCTCTGCTTGTCGGCAAAGGCCTTGTCCAGCACCTTGCTGACGAACGCCAGGAAGCCTTCATCGCGGGCGACAAAGTCGGTTTCGCTGTTCACTTCCAGAACCACGGCGTAGCTGTTGTCATCGGCCACCTTGACGGAAACCACACCGTCAGCGGCGGTACGACCGGCCTTCTTGGCGGCCTTCAGGCCACTGGCCTTACGCAGGTTCTCAATCGCCACTTCAACGTCGCCATCGGCTTCGTTCAGGGCCTTTTTACACTCCATCATGCCGAGCCCGGTACGCTCGCGCAGCTCCTTAACCATTGACGCAGAAATCGCTGCCATGTCGCTATCCTCTTGAAATGGGTCTAACTCAGTATTCGAAAAAAGGGGGCCGCCGTCTGGCCTGCCCCCTTGTCTTGTGCCGATCGGCCAGGAGCCGGATTACTCGGACGCGGCTTCGCCTTCGGCGGGCACGTATTCGTCTTTGTTGGGCACGGCAGAAGCTTCTTTCGCCCCTTCCAGGCAGGCATCCGCCATGGCGGAAACGTACAGCTTGATGGCGCGGATGGCGTCATCGTTGCCCGGGATGACGTAGTCGATGTCGTCCGGGTTGCTGTTGGTGTCTACGATACCGATGATCGGCAAACCCAGCTTCTTGGCTTCCTGAACGGCAATGCGCTCGTGGTCAACGTCAACAATGAACAGGGCATCGGGCAGGCCGTTCATGTCTTTGATACCACCGATGGAGTTTTCCAGCTTGTCCATCTCGCGGGTGCGCATCAGCGCTTCTTTCTTGGTCAGCTTGTCAAAGGTACCATCCTGGCTCTGGGCTTCCAGGTCGCGGTAGCGACGGATAGAGGCGCGGATGGTCTTGTAGTTGGTCAGCATACCACCGAGCCAGCGGTGGCTGACGAAGGGCATACCGGCACGCTCGGCCTGCTCTTTGATGGTCTTCTGGGCGGCGCGCTTGGTACCGACGAACAGTACCTTTTTCTTCTGGGCGGCCATCTTCTTGACCACGTCCATCGCTTCAGCGAAGGCCGGTACGGTCTTTTCCAGATTGATGATGTGAATCTTGTTGCGGGCACCGAAGATGAAACGGTTCATCTTGGGGTTCCAATAGCGGGTCTGGTGGCCGAAGTGGGCACCAGCCTGCAGCATATCGCGCATGCTTACTGTAGGCATTTTGTCATTCCTATCGGGTTGGGCCTCCATACACCCCGCCAGCCAACCCACTGATAACCAGTGAGCACCCAGGCTGAACGTGACGGTGTATGTGTGACGTTCATGGTTTATTTACCGCCCGTTTGACCGGGTCGGCACTCCTCGGTCGTGCATCGCACTGGCCGCGGAGCCGCGCTTTATACCATAATTTGTCGGCCAGTGGAACCCGAACGACATCTCTCCCCCGCCCAGGCCGTTGCGCCGGAGCGGCCGCTGATGTCTAATAGTCACCATGACACTAAATGGCCGATCCCCCTCGATCGGCAGGCTATACACGAACACTGAACGTTGAGAGAGCAACCGAATGAAAGAAACCTGGCGCTGGTTTGGCCCCAATGACACCGTATCCCTTGAGCAGATTGCCCAGGCCGGCGCCACAGGCGTGGTGACTGCACTGCACGACATTCCCACCGGGGAAGTCTGGCCGTTGAAGGCGATCCTCGAGCGCAAGGCACTGATTGAGGCGCGGGGCCTGGAATGGTCCGTGGTCGAAAGCGTGCCGCTGCACAATGACATCAAGACCCGCAGCGGCGACTTTGAGCGACACATCGACAATTACCGGGAAACGCTTACCAACCTCGCCGCGGCCGGGATTCACGACGTCTGCTACAACTTTATGCCCGTGGTCGATTGGACCCGCACCAATCTGGACTACGAGCTGGCCAATGGCAGCCGCGCACTGCGCTTTGAAATGGCCGATTTTGCCGCCTATGACCTGCACATCCTCCAGCGGCGAAACGCAGAGGTCAGCTACAAGGACGACATCCTGGAGCGGGCCGAACAGCGCTTCCGCGCCATGTCGGACGCCGAGAAAGTCCAGCTGGAGAAGAACATCATTGCCGGACTGCCCGGCGGAGAGGGCTCCTATGATCGCGAGGGCATCCGGGTGGCGATCGAGCAGTTTATTGCCCTGGGGGAGGATGGCATGCGCGCCAACCTGATCCAGTTTCTCAAAGACGTCACCCCGACCGCCGAGGCCGTGGGCTTACGCTTGGCGATCCACCCGGATGACCCACCCTTCTCGCTCTTCGGGCTGCCGCGTGTGGTGTCGACCGCCGCCGATGCCCGCGCCCTGCTTGACGCCGTGCCCAGCGAGGCCAACGGCCTCACCCTGTGTGCCGGCTCCTACGGTGCCCGGGCCGACAATGACCTGGTCGCCATGGCCCGGGAGTTCGGTTCCCGCATCTATTTTGTGCACCTACGCAATATCCGGCGCGAGGCCGATGGCTCCTTTTACGAGTCGGACCACCTCGGCGGCGATAACGATATGGTCGGGCTGATCCGGGCCCTGCTGGAAGAAGAACGGCGCCGACGCAAGAACCACAGCCAACTGCCGGAAATCGCCATGCGTCCAGACCACGGCCACCTGATGGCCGAGGAGATCGGCCGCCCCGGCATCAACCCCGGATACTCTTACGGCGGCCGCATGAAGGGACTGGCCGAGCTGCGCGGGGTCATTCACGCGCTGGAATACGTGGATGCGGCCGCCTGAGGGCGGTCTCTCCCAGACTGTCAGACACTGCCCAGATCGTTTAGAATGGTGGTTTTCCCTTCAATCTAGCGAGTAGACATGTCTGTCAGCATCAAAACCCCGGAAGAAATCGAGAAAATGCGCGTCGCCGGCCGCATGGCCGCCGAGGTGCTGGAACTGATCGAACCCCACGTCCAGCCCGGTGTGACCACGGCCGAGCTGGACCGAATCTGCCACGACCACATCGTCAACGAGCAGAACGCCATTCCGGCATGCCTCAACTACCGGGGCTTCCCGAAATCCATCTGCACCTCCATTAATCAGGTGGTCTGTCACGGCATCCCGTCGGAGAAGAAAGTGCTCAAAAACGGGGATATCGTCAATATTGACGTGACCGTGATTTATGACGGCTACCACGGCGACACCAGCAAAATGTATTTCGTCGGCAAGCGCCTGCCCCACGCCGAGCGCCTGGTTCAGGTGACTCAGGAATGCCTGTATAAAGGTATTGAGATGGTCAAACCCGGCGTCAAGCTGGGCGACATTGGCCATGCCATCCAACAGCACGCCGAAAGCAACCACTACTCTGTGGTGCGGGAGTACTGTGGCCACGGCATTGGCGCGGTCTTCCATGAAGACCCCCAGGTCCTGCACTACGGCCGCCCTGACACGGGACTGGAGCTCAAGGAAGGTATGACCTTCACCATTGAGCCCATGATCAACGCCGGCAAGCGCCACACCAAAACCAAAGGCGACGGCTGGACCGTGGAAACCAAGGACGGCCGGCTTTCCGCCCAGTGGGAGCACACCCTGGCGGTGACCAAAGACGGCGTTGAAGTACTGACGGCCCGTCGCGAAGAAGACTTCTGATCATGGATACTGCCGCGCTGCCCTACTTCGAACGTCCACTGTTCTTTTTCGATCAGGCGCGCTTTCGCCGCGCTCTGGCAGAGCAGCCCGTCATCACCGTTTTCAAGGACGCGATCACCGCCGCCAATCGGCAGTTTGATGCGCGCTTTCGCGAGGGCGAGGATATTCGCGCACTGGTTCACGAGCGCGCCCTGTTTGTCGACTGCATGCTCCACTACGCCTGGCATCGCAATCGCTGGCCCCTGGGCATCAGTCTGGAGGCCGTTGGGGGCTACGGCCGCTGTGAGCTGCACCCGCACTCCGACATCGACCTGCTGGTCCTGACCGGCAACGACAATATTCGGGACCGCTGCCAGGAGCAGATCGAGCAGTTGCTCACCTTTCTCTGGGACATCGGCCTGGAGATCGGTCACAGCGTCCGCTCCCTGGAAGAGTGCGTCGGCTATGCCCGCAACGACATTACCGTTGCCACCAACCTGATGGAATCCCGCACACTGGTGGGCGACAGTTCGCTGCGTATTCAACTGATGCAGGAAACCGCCCCCGACCAGCTCTGGCCCGCGGACGATTTTTTCCGGGCCAAATGGCAGGAGCAGATTCAGCGCCATCAGAAGTACAACGATACCGAATACAACCTCGAGCCCAACATCAAGAATGCCCCGGGCGGCCTGCGCGACATCCAGATGATCGGCTGGGTGGCCAAGCGCTTCTTCCAGGTCCGGACGCTCAAACAGCTCGAGGGCAAGGGTTTTTTCACCGAGGAAGAATTCTCCCTGCTCCAGAGCGGTGAAGAGTTCCTGTGGCGGGTCCGCTATGGCCTGCACCTGATCGCGGGCCGCGCCGAGGAGCGCCTGCTGTTTGATCATCAGCGTGAACTGGCGGCCATGTTCGGTTACAAGGACAACAGCGAAAGTCTGGCGGTGGAGCAGTTCATGCACCGCTACTACCGCCTGGTGATGTCCCTGCGCGAACTGAACGACGTGCTGCTGCAATTTCTGCACGAAGTCATCCTGCAGAAAGGCGTCAATAAAAATGTGACCGCGTTGAATGAACGCTTTCAGCTACGCGATCACTATATCGAGGCCGCGCACATCTATGTCTTTGAGGAAACGCCCTCAGCGCTTCTGGAAATTTTCGTGCTGATGGCCAAACACCCGGAAATCCAGGGGGTAAGGGCATCCACCATCCGCCTGATCCGGGAAAGCCGCCACCTGATCGACGACGACTACCGCCGCAACCCAACCAACACCCAACTGTTTCTGGAGCTGTTCCACCACCCGAAGGGCCTGGTAGAACAGCTCAAACGGATGTCCCGCTACGGCATTCTCGGCCTGTACCTGCCGGAGTTCGGCCAGGTCACCGGGCAGATGCAACACGACCTGTTCCACATCTATACCGTGGATGCGCACACCCTGAAGGTCATGCAGAACATGTGCGACTTCTGGGCGCCGGATGCCAAAGAAGAGTTTCCTATCGCCGCCCATGTGATCAAACGACTCCCCAAGCCGGAGCTGCTCTACATCGCTGGCCTGTACCACGACATTGCCAAGGGACGCGGCGGGGATCACTCCACCCTTGGCGCCGTGGACGCCGAGGACTTCTGCCAGCGCCATGGGCTGTCGCCCCGGGAGACCCGGTTGATCTGCTGGTTGGTGGAACAACACCTGCTCATGTCCGCTGTGGCCCAGAAGCAGGACATCTCCGACCCCGATGTGATCCACGACTTTGCCCTACGGGTAGGCGACCAGCAGCGGCTGGACTACCTGTATACCCTGACGGTTGCCGACATCAATGGCACCAACAAAGAGCTCTGGAACACCTGGCGGGCCAGCCTGATGCGCCAGCTCTATATGGAAACCAAGCGGGCGTTGCGCCGGGGCCTGGAAAACAATATTGATAAGCACGAGCTGATCGAAGAAACCCAGCAGTCCGCCCTGCGCAAACTCGAGCGCAAGGGTATTTCCGCGGACACCGCCTGGCAGCTGTGGAGCGACATGGGTGAAGAGTATTTCATGCGCGAGACGGCACTGGATATTGCCTGGCACAGCGAGGCGATGATCCAGCACACCGACGACACACCGCTCATCCTGATCAAGAAGACCACCAACCGGGAACTCGAGGGCGCGACCCAGATTTTCGTGCGCAGCAAGGGCCGCAAAAACGTCTTCGCCGCCGTGGCCACAGCCCTGGATCAGTTGAACCTGAACATTCAGGATGCCCGCATTTACAACTCGAACAGCGGCTACACCGTGGACACCTTTTTTGTTCTGAACCAGGACGGCGAGCCGCTGGGCGATGATCCGAAAGTACTCAAGCGCATTCAGGATGCACTGCTGGATGAGTTGCGACTGGTGGATGATTATTCCGAGGTCATCAGCCGCCGCACGCCCCGCCGCCTGAAGCACTTTACGATGCCCACCCGCACGAGCTTGAGCAACGACATGATCAGTGGCTATACGGTACTGGAGGTGATCAGTCCGGACCGCCCGGGTTTGCTGGCGTGTATTGGCCGGGTTTTTCTGCAGTTTGATATTCTGTTGCAGAATGCCAAAATCGCCACTTTGGGCGAGCGGGTGGAGGATGTGTTTTTCATCACCGATAACGAGGGCGAGCCCTTGAGCGACCCGGCGCTATGCGAGGCATTACAGCGGGAAATCTGCGAACAACTGGACAAGCGCGCCACCAAAACCTCAGCGTCGGTGGTAAATTTCTAAGATTCGTCCGTTTTACTCCGGCGCTTCGCATTGTAGTGCTGCGGGAGGGTAGGCCTCTTTGAGACACGCCGTAAACCCATCCATGGGGGCTCATTACCCGCCGTCCAGGCGGGTAACGGTCTCAAAGAGGCCTACCCTCCCTCCGCCAGTGCCAACGGATAATGAGGTGGAGATAGATAAGACTCCAACAACATGATGCTGGCACAGAGGCGTTTGCGGGGTTTACCGTTTGGAGACTCTCGGAGGCAGGGAGCCGACGAGAAGCCCCCAGGGATGGGTTTACGGCG
>NZ_DGMV01000057.1:22150-35063 GCF_002388575.1 Marinimicrobium sp. UBA4509 | reverse complement strand
ATAAGCGAAGCGCATCCGCCGTTTCCCGGGGTAAAAAAAGAAAAGGTGCTAGTTCCCGGAACGTTACGCTGGCAGCGCGGAGGTTGGGTATACCGTTGCGAGACCGTCACCCGCCTTGGACGCCCCACAGGGATGTGGGAAGTGTCCCGAAGCGCCGGGAGCGCGAAGGGGGCCGGCGGGTGCAGAGCCTACAGGGATGTATTCATGGCGTGTCTCGCAACGGTATACCCAACCGGAGCACTACACGACAAAGCACCCGAATGTTCTACGAGATGCTTCTACACCCCTTCTATTAAGTCCGCCCGTAATTGTCGTCGAAGCGCTGGATGTCATCTTCGCCCAGATAGGGGCCGGACTGGACTTCGATGATTTCAAGGGGGATTTTGCCCGGGTTGCTCAAGCGGTGGCGGGTGCCGACCGGTATATAGGTCGACTCATTCTCGGACAGCAGCAGCGTCTGGTCGTCCAATTCCACCTGAGCGGTGCCCTTGACTACCACCCAGTGCTCGGCGCGGTGATAATGCATCTGTAAGGACAGGCTGGCGCCGGGTTTTACCCGAATGCGCTTTACCTGGTAGCGGGTGCCCTGATCTACCGAATCGTAGCAACCCCAGGGACGATAGACCTCCCGGTGCTGGAGATGCTCGGTGCGGTTACCCTGCTCGATCCGGGCAATCACCTTCTTCACCTGCTGAGCCTGACTCTTGTCTGCCACCAGAACCGCGTCCGGGGTATTGATGATCATCAGGTTATTGACGCCGATGGTCGCCACCAGCTTGTCTTGAGTGAAGACCAGCGTGTCGTGTGAATCCACATCAATGGCATCGCCCACAAAGCTGTTGCCATTGGCGTCTTTCTCGGACAGCTCCCAAAAGGACTGCCAGCAACCCACATCGCTCCAGCCCGCATCCAGCGGGACGCAAACCACCGCCTGGCTTTTCTCCATGACCGCATAATCAATGGAGATATCCGGCGCCTCGGCAAAGGCGTCCCGGTCGATGCGAACAAAATCCAGGTCTGTGCTGGCTCTGTCGTAGGCCCGTTGGGCGGCACTGAGTACCTCCGGGGAGCAGCGCTCCAGCTCGGACAAGAATGCACTGGCACGGAACACGAACATGCCGCTGTTCCAGTAATAATCGCCCTCAGCGAGATACTGCTCAGCGGTGGCCAGGTCCGGCTTTTCCACGAACCGCTCGACGGGATGGCTACCCTGCCCTTCCCGGCGGGTTTTGATATAACCGTAGCCGGTTTCGGGGCGGGTTGGCTGGATGCCAAAGGTCACCAGTTTGTCACTGTCTGCCGCGTCGGCCGCCTGGGCGATAGCCTTCTGAAAGGCCTCAATCCCCTGGATCATATGGTCAGCGGCAAGCACGAGCAACGTCGGATCATCCTCCTGGGTCAGCGCTTTAACCGCCGCCAACGCCAAGGCTGGCGCGGTATTACGCGCCAGCGGCTCAAGCAGGATCGACGCGCGGCTCTGACCGATTTCCTGGAGCTGCTCGGCCACCATGAAGCGGTGCTCTTCATTGCACACCACAATCGGGTCACCCAAGTCGGGCACCCCGTCCAGACGCAGCAGAGTCTGCTGTAACATGGTGGTTTCACCAAACAGCTTGAGCAGCTGTTTCGGGTAGTGTTTGCGCGACAGCGGCCACAAGCGTGACCCGGAGCCGCCCGCCAGGATAACGGGAACAATCATCGATCAGCCCTGCCGGCTTTTGAGAAATTCATCGAACTGTGCGCCAATTTCGTGGTGACGCACGCCGTATTCGATGTTCGCCATCATGTAGCCCAGCTTGGAGCCGCAGTCGTGACTCTTGCCGGCCAGGCGATAGGCTTCGACGGTCTCGTCAGTCACCAGGGCGTCCAGCGAGTCGGTCAGCTGGATTTCACCACCGGCGCCCGGTTGGGTTTTGGCCAGCAGATCCCAGGTGGACTTGGACAGGACGTAGCGCCCGACAATAGCCATGTTGGACGGAGCCGCGTCGCGCTCGGGTTTTTCCACCATGCCTTTAACGGCGGCGCACTCGCCCTCTTCCACTTGGGCACCGTCGCAGTCGACCACGCCGTATTTGTGCACCTGCTCCCAGGGCACCTCTTCCACCAGAATCTGGCTGCTGCCGGTTTCGTCAAAGCGGCGAGTCATGGCCGCCAGATTGTCTTTGCGTAGGTTGCAGTGGTGCTTGTCGATCAGCACGTCGGGCAGCATTACCGCAAAAGGCTCTTCTCCCACCACCGGGCGGGCGCACAAAATGGCGTGGCCCAGGCCTTTGGCTTCGGCCTGACGCACGGAGATGACCGTCAGTCCCGGCGGCGTGATGGACCGGACTTCTTCCAGCAGTGAGCGCTTGAGACGCGCTTCGAGCTGGGCTTCCAGCTCGAAGCTGGTATCGAAGTGGTTTTCGATGGAGTTTTTACTGGCGTGAGTGACCAGGACGATTTCCTTGATGCCGGCCGCTGCCGCTTCCTCAATTACGTATTGGATGAGGGGCCGGTCGACCACGGGCAGCATCTCTTTGGGGATGGCTTTGGTGGCGGGCAGCATACGGGTGCCCAGACCGGCGACGGGGATGACGGCTTTTTTGATCTGCATGTGTGGTCTCCTTGAGTGTTGGGGGTCGTTCCCAGAGTGTTGTGTCCGGTTGATTTTTAGAGTGGAGGGTTAGAGTTGTCCGGTCGCGGCATCGGGTGAACCCTTTTCAAAACGCGATAAATACATCCCTGTAGCTCCCTCTCTTCTTCCCTGAAGAGAGGGTTTGAAAAGAGTTCACCCGACACCGCGCCCTCAGAGGGAACCCCACCCTTTCACTCGTAACTTACTGATTCAGCAGCGCCAACACTTCGTCGGTTTTTTCCTGTACCAGTTTCTTGTCGCCGCGGCTCTCGGCGTTCAGGCGTACCACCGGCTCGGTGTTGGACATGCGCAGGTTGAAGCGCCAGTCGTCAAATTCCATGGTGATACCGTCGGCACGGTCGATGGCTTTGGCCTGGTCCTTGTAGTGCTCGAATACCCGGTCAATGGCTGCGGCGGCATCGTCCACTTTGCTGTTGATTTCGCCCGGGGACGGGAAGCGATCGATGCAATCCTGTAGCAACTCGGACAGGGGCTGGCCCTTGCGACCGATCAGCTCCGCTACCAGCAGCCAGGGGATCATTCCGCTGTCACAGTAGGCGAAGTCACGGAAGTAGTGGTGGGCGCTCATTTCACCGCCGTAGATGGCATCTTCGCTGCGCATCCGCTCCTTGATGAAGGAGTGGCCGGTTTTGGATTGAATGGCGGTGCCGCCGTGCTTTTCGCAGATGTCGATGGTGTTCCAGGTCAGGCGTGGGTCATGAATGATCTTACTGCCCGGCACCTTGAGCAGGAAGGCTTCGGCCAACAGGCCGACGATGTAGTAACCCTCGGTGAACTCGCCCTTCTCATCGAACAGGAAGCAGCGATCGAAGTCGCCGTCCCAGGCAATGCCCATGTCCGCGCCGTGCTTGATCACCGCCTCGCTGGTGGAGGCCCGATTTTCACGCAGCAGCGGGTTAGGAATACCGTTTGGGAAGGTCGGGTCCGGCTCGTGGTGGACCTTGATAAATTCGATCATGGGCAGGTGCGGTTCGATCGCATCGATGACGTGGCCTGCGGCCCCGTTACCGGCGTTGACCACAAGCTTCATGGGCTTGAGTTTGTCCTTATCGACGTAGCTCAGCAGGTGCTGGATGTAGTCCTCCAGCACTGAACCCTTTCGGTAGGCACCTCTCTTAGATTCGTCCACGGCCGGGAAATCATTGGCTTCGGCCATGGCCTGAATATCGTTCAGCCCGGTATCACCACTGATGGGACGAGAACCCTCACGCACCATCTTCATGCCGTTATAGTCAATCGGGTTGTGACTGGCGGTGATCACGATGCCGCCATCGGTTTTCAGATGGCTGGTAGCGAAGTAGATCTCTTCAGTGCCGCACAGACCGATATCGATCACGTCCGCACCGCCGTCCTGCAGGCCGCGGGCGCAGGCAAGCTTCAAGGACTCACTGGTCTCTCGCACGTCGCCACCCACCACGACGGTTTTGGGCTTGAGGTATTCCGCAAAGGCGCGGCCGATGCGGTAGACGATGTCTTCATTGAGTTCTTCACCCAACTTGCCGCGAATATCGTAGGCTTTAAAACAGGTCAGTTTCATCTTCGTTCCGTCCGGTTTGTGTTATTTGTCATCGTTGCTCCGGCACCCCATGGGTGCCAGCCCCACCCGGCTAGCGGGTATAGCTTAAAATTCTCTCGAGCACCTGCTCGATGGTCAGCTCGGTACTGTCCACCAGGTGGGCGTCATCGGCGGGCTTAAGGGGTGACACGGCGCGTTCGCTGTCCCGCTTGTCCCGCTCGCGGATATCCGCCACCAAGGCGTCCATATCCACTTTCTCGCCTTTTTCCAATAACTGCAAGTAGCGGCGTTCGGCACGCGCCTCTGGACTGGCGGTCAAGAAGATTTTGACGCCAGCATCGGGAAATACGGTGGTTCCCATATCGCGCCCGTCGGCGACCAGGCCCGGTGCCTGCCGGAAGTCCCGCTGGCGCTGCAACAGAGCCTCTCGGACCGGCGGATAAGCCGCCACCCGAGAGGCGTTCATGCTGACGGCCTCGGTACGAATTTCCCGGGACACATCCTGCTCTTGCAGCAAAATGCGCGTGTCCTCACCGGCCGCGTCAAACCGCACCGCCAGATGCCGGGCCACCGCGGCCACCGCATCGGGATTATCCAGGTCAGCGCCGGCGTTCATGGCGGCCAGCGCGGTCAGCCGGTAGAGGGCACCACTGTCGAGCAGATGATACCCGAGACGATTGGCCACCAGCCGACTCAGCGTGCCCTTGCCCGCCCCACTGGGGCCGTCAATCGCAATTACCGGGATGGGACTGTTTTCGGTCACAGGGGTTCCTTAGCGGTCTTGAACATTCAGATTTGGGGTTACTCGCCGACCCGGATCTCAAAGCTCGGGGCGGCGCGCTCGAGCCGTGCCTCAGGGGGCAATGCTCTGGGCGATCTCCCGACAGCGGGCAATGGGATCGGCGGCCCGGGTAATCGGTCGACCAATCACCAGGTAATGGCTCCCGGCGGCAATGGCTTCCTGCGGCGTCAGGGTCCGACGCTGATCATCCGCCGCACTGTCGGCGGGACGAATGCCGGGGGTGACCAGACAAAAATCCGGACCATGCCGCTCGCTTAATGCCCGAGCTTCCTGAGCCGAGCATACCACACCATCCAGACCACTTTTATGACTCAGGTCCGCGAGATGCAGGACCTGTTCCATCGGAGTCCGGGCGACGCCGGTAGAGCGCAGATCCGCTTCGGTCATGCTGGTCAGTACCGTGACCCCAATCAGCAGGGGGCGGCGACCGGAGACTTTGTCCAGAGCCTCGCGGGCGGCGCTCATCATGCGCTCTCCACCACTGGCGTGAACATTGACCATCCATACGCCGAGGTCGGCCGCCGCACGCACCGCGCCCGCCGTCGTGTTGGGTATGTCGTGGAATTTCAGATCCAGAAAAATATCGAACCCGAGCCCCTGGAGTTGCTCGATCACGGCGGGACCGCTACGGGTAAAAAGTTCCTTGCCGACCTTGAGCCGACAGTTCTCCGGTGAGAGCCGACGCGCCATGGTCAGGCAGTCGTCAGCGTTGTCGTAATCCATGGCAACGACAATGCGTGGAGCCTCGGGATTGGGCATGTTTTCCCCCTATGCACAAAAAAAGCCCGAATTCAGTGAATCCGGGCTGCCATTAAAGCAAATTTGGCATCAAATTGCAGCGTCTAATCGTTGCTGAGGGAGGTGCCTGGGTGACCGTCGCAGGTCATCCCGTGGTCAGTTCAGGGTCATATGGTCGCGATTGGACTCAATGGTCGCTTCGCCAATGCCCCGCACTTCCACCAACTGGTCCAGGCTGACAAACTCGCCGTTGGCGTCGCGCCAGGCGACGATGGCCTCGGCTTTTTTGGGGCCGATGCCATCGAGCTGCGCTAGGGTTTCCACATCGGCGGTATTGATGTTGACGGGCGCCTCGGGTGCAGCATAAGCCGCAACGCTGAACAGCAGGGCGATGGAACACAGGAAGGATGAGATCAGTTTCATGATGAACTCCTTTTGCTTGGTTTGTTGAGTAAACAGTAAACGTCGTCCGACGACGTGGGAGCCAGATTATTCAGCGAGGAGCATGGCGCGTAGGGGAAATGTGCGCGGCGTTTTGTAGGAAATTGCCGACAAAATTCTGAGATTTGATCGGGATCACACTATGGGTGTGATTGGATTTTGGGTGTTGATGGGCTTCGTAGCTAAAGCTACGGCTGGGTGTACGGTTGTGAGACACGCCGTAAATACATCCATGTAGGCTCGACGCGCGGAGTCCCTCCGCTTACGGTCTCACAACCGTACACCCAGCCTCCGCTGTGCCAGATTCACGTTTCGGGAAATAATTGCGTAGGTCGGATTAGCGGAGCGTAATCCGACGTTGACTTTGGCAAAAGATGTCGGATTACGCGCTACGCGCTAATCCGACCTACGGGACTATAACGGCAACTGTAAAATGGTGGATGACAGGGCTGCGCCCTTTATCCACCCTACGAAACACTCTTCTGCTCCGTAAACATCTTGTAGGTGCTATTTCCCGAAACGTGAATCTGGCACTGCGGAGACAGGGTGTATTGTTGCGAGACCGTCACCCGCCTGGACGGCGGGTGATGAGCCCCCATGGATGGGTTCACGGCGTGTCTCGCAACAATACACCCTGTCGCAGCACCCCTGTTCGAAGTAACGAATTCCTACAATTTACTCAAATCCTTGGCATCCCAGTGAGGGAAGTGCTTGCGGACCAGGGCGTTCAGCTCCAGTTCGAATTCGCTGAACTGGTGGTGGCTGGTTTTGGTGCGGCGCAGGCCTTCGATGACCATGCCGGCACCGACGGTGAGGTTGGTCAGTCGGTCAATCACGATGAACGAGCCGCTCATCCGATGATTCGGATAGGCATCCACGACCACCGGCTGACTGAAAGACAGCTCGGATACAGCAATGTCGTTTAATTGCAGCTTGTCCGCCGGCTTGTGCTCCTGAGTGTTCACATCGACCCGGTATTCCAGGTTATCGATATGCCCCGAGACCAGTTTGCTGGCAAATTTGAACAGATACTCTTTGCCCGGCTCGCCCGCGTCTTCGTTCATCCAGACCAGGTGTGCCTTGAGGTGATTGGTCTGCTCCACCTTGTCCGCCGAGTGGACAATCATATCGCCACGGCTGACATCGATCTCGTCTTCCAGGGTGATGGTCACGGCCTGCCCGACAAAGGCTTCCTGCAAATCACCATCGAAAGTGACAATGGATTTGATCTTGCTCTTCTTGCCCGACGGCAACACTTTGACTTCATCACCCACCTTCACGATTCCTGAAACGATGGTGCCGCAGAAACCGCGGAAGTTCAGGTGGGGACGATTCACGTACTGGACCGGGAAGCGGAAGTCCTCGAAGTTGCGCTCGGCCATGACTGGCGCGTTTTCCAGGATTTCCATCAATGTCGGGCCGGTGTACCAGTCGCAACGTTCGCTGCGATTGACCACATTGTCGCCCTCGAGGGCGGACATGGGCACAAACTGAACGTCGGTCATTCCCAACTTTTCGGCAAAGTTGAGGTAATCCGATTTGATGTGGTTGTAGACCTCTTCGCTGAAGCCTTCGAGATCCATCTTGTTCACGGCCACCACGATGTGTTTGATGCCCAGGAGCGACGCAATGTAGCTGTGGCGACGGGTCTGGGTCATGACACCGTGGCGCGCGTCGATCAGAATCACCGCCAGGTCACAGGTGGAGGCACCGGTGGCCATGTTCCGGGTGTACTGTTCGTGCCCCGGGGTGTCGGCGATGATGAATTTACGTTTGGCGGTGGAGAAATAGCGGTAGGCAACATCAATTGTGATGCCCTGTTCGCGTTCGGCCTGCAGGCCGTCCACCAGCAGTGCCAGGTCCACTTTCTCACCGGTGGTGCCGTACTTGCTGCTGTCCGAGCTGATGGATTCCAGCTGATCTTCGTAGATCATTTTGGAGTCGTGCAGCAGGCGGCCAATCAGGGTGCTTTTGCCGTCGTCGACGCTACCGCAGGTGAGAAAACGCAACAGCTCTTTGTTTTCGTGCTGTTCGAGATAGGCGTCGATATCAGTTTCGATCAATTCGCTTTGGTGACTCATGGTGTTCAGTTACCTTGGTCTTGAATTCGTTTTTTCGGGGCCGTCCAGTTGGGCTACGGCGAAGATTTTACGTACGGTAACGGCGGATGCGCTTCGCTTATCCGCCCTACGCAACCTCCTTAGGACGGACAAAACTGAAGGCCGCAACCCCGCAGCCCAACGTAGGGCGGATCGGTCCGACGCTTCGGAGGCCGAAGGCCGCATCCGCCGTAACCCAGCCTAGAAGTACCCTTCCTGCTTTTTCTTTTCCATGGAGCCGGAGCTGTCGTGATCGATCACGCGGCCCTGGCGCTCGGAGGTCTTGGTCAGCAGCATTTCCTGAATGATTTCCGGTAGCGTGGTCGCTTCGGATTCCACCGCGCCGGTCAGGGGGTAGCAACCCAGGGTGCGGAAGCGCACCATTTTCATTTCCGGCTCTTCGCCCGGCTCCAACGGCATGCGTTCATCGTCCACCATGATCCAGGTGCCGTCACGTTCGACCACCGGACGCTTGGCTGCGAAATACAGGGGCACCAGCGGTATGTTCTCAAGGTGGATGTACTGCCAGATGTCCAGCTCGGTCCAGTTCGACAGCGGAAACACGCGAATGCTCTCGCCCTTGTCCACCCGACCGTTGTAGATGTTCCACAACTCCGGACGCTGGTTCTTGGGATCCCAGCGATGGTGCTTGTCGCGGAAGGAGTAAACGCGCTCTTTTGCCCGGGACTTTTCTTCATCGCGACGGGCGCCGCCAAAGGCGGCATCAAACTTGTACTTGTCCAGCGCCTGCTTGAGCGACTGGGTTTTCATGATGTCGGTGTGCTTGGCGCTGCCGTGAGTAAAGGGGCCCACGCCCATCTTCACCCCTTCCTCGTTGATGTGCACAATCAGATCCCAACCGAGTTCCTTCACGCGCTTTTCGCGGAACTCGATCATTTCCTTGAACTTCCAGGTAGTGTCGACGTGCATCAGCGGGAACGGCGGCTTGCCCGGGTAGAACGCCTTCTGGGCCAAGTGCATCATGACCGCCGAGTCCTTGCCGATGGAGTACAGCATCACGGGGTTATCAAACTCCGCCGCCACTTCGCGAATGATATGGATGCTTTCCGCTTCCAGTTGTTTCAGGTGGGTAAGATTGTATTTGTCTGACATTCCGCTCAACACTGTTTGGGGGCGGGACAAGCAGGAGACTCACCCGCCCTTGGGTGACTGGGATTCGAAGTAAGGCGCATTATAGAGTAATGCGCCCCCTCCTTTAATGATCGATTACTTCTAAGGATATTCCGGTCTGTTTGGCCAGTTCCACGAAGGTCGGGAATGAGGTGGCCACATTGGTAGCGTCCTTGACCCGGATTGGCTGGGTGGCCCGCAGCGCCGCGATGGCAAAAGACATCGCAATGCGGTGGTCGTGGTGGGTCTCCACCTCACCGCCGCCCATGGTGCCGCCCTGAATCACAATGCCATCGGGGGTGGGTTTGGCATCGATACCGAAGGTGGTCAGACCGTCCGCCATCGCCTGGATGCGGTCGCTCTCTTTCACCCGCAGCTCTTCCGCGCCGGTCAATACCGTCTCACCCTCCGCACAGGCGGCGGCGATAAACAGCGCCGGAAACTCATCAATCGCCAGCGGCACCTGATCTTCCGGAATGTGGATACCTTTCAGCGGCGCATAGCGAACGCGGATATCGGCTACGGGCTCACCGCCGACGATGCGCTCGTTGCTCAAGGTCAGGTCCGCCCCCATGGCCTTCAGAATATTGATCACGCCCACCCGCGTGGGGTTGATGCCGACGTGGGTCAGCGTCAGGTCGGACCCGGGAGCAATGCTCGCCGCCACCATGAAAAAGGTGGCCGAAGAAATGTCCGCCGGTACTTCAATTTTGGTGGCGGTGAGATGACCGCCGCCGGTGAGCTCAGCCACCGCGCCGTCTTTTTTCACCTCGTAGCCGAAACCGGTCAACATGCGCTCGGTGTGATCACGAGTCGGCGCCGGTTCGGTTACCCGGGTGGTGCCCTGGGCGTACAGCCCGGCCAGCAGAACGCAGGATTTCACCTGAGCGCTGGCCATGGGCAGTTCGTAATCAATACCTTTCAACGCCTGCCCACCCTTGATCTTGAGCGGCGGACGACCGCCTTCAGCGGTATCAACCACGGCCCCCATCTCACGCAGCGGGTTGGCAACGCGATCCATAGGCCGCTTGGCCAGAGATTCATCGCCACTGATTTCGCTGTCAAACGCCTGCCCGGCGAGAATGCCCGACATCAGGCGAATGGTGGTGCCGGAGTTACCGATATACAGCGGCTTCTTGGGCGCTTTCAGGCCATGCAGGCCCACGCCGTGGATTTTGACCCGACCTTCGCTCGGCCCTTCAATCACCACACCCATATCGCGAAACGCCTGTAGCGTCGCCAGAGCATCCTCCCCTTCCAGGAAGCCTTCCACTTCGGTCACGCCATCGGCCAGCGAGCCGAGCATGATCGAACGGTGGGAAATCGACTTGTCGCCCGGCACCCGAATGGTACCGGTCACGGCGCCGCCGGGTTGCAATAGGTAATCTATTTTTCCTGTGGTCATGGCTGGTATGAACGCTCTCTTGGCCAGAATATTGGTGAAATGGTCCCGGGCGGCTTTGGCTCGGGTGAAGACGCCCAGCAGATACTCGCTGTCTTCACGGTCGATGGCCGCGCGCAACCGGGTCAGGTTGTCGATAAACAGATCCAGCGAATCCAGAACCGCGCCCCGGTTCGCTTTCATGATGTCGTGCCACATCACCGGGTCACTGGAAGCGATGCGGGTAAAGTCCCGAAAACCGCCGGCGGCATAGCGGAAGATATTCGGGTTACCGATATCCTCTGCCAGGGTATCAACCAGTGAGTAGGCGATGGCATGAGGTAAATGGCTGGTGGCGCCGAGCACCTGGTCGTGCTCTTCGACGGACATATCCAGCACTTCGGCACCGACGGCCTGCCACAGGGCCCGTACCCGCTCCAGATGCACGGCGCCGGTCTCGGGCAGCGGCGTCAGGATGACGCGGTGGTTTTCATACAGATCCGGGTTGGATGCGGTCACGCCGCTGCGCTCGGAGCCAGCAATGGGATGGCCGAGCACCAGTTGGGCGGGGCTTTGCCCGTAAACCGATTCTGCGGCGGAGCGCACACTGCCTTTGACACTGGCGCCATCGGTAATGGTCACCGCCGGCGATACCTGATCGCGAATGGCGGCCAGTACCGATTCTACCGCCAGGGTCGGCACGGCGATAAAAATGACATCGCCCTCGCCCAATTCGGGTGCGACAGCACTGAGATCATCTACCACCCGATCCACTACGCCCAGCTCAATGGCTTTGCGGCCCGCGTCCGGGCGGCGAACCACCCCGATGGCCTCTCGACAGGCGTGTCGCTGGCGCAATCCCATGGCAAGACTGCCGCCGATCAATCCCAGACCGACCACCACCAGTTTGCCGATGACCGGCGTCGGATCAGTCGCTGTGTGTCCCTCAGAAGTGACCGCCATGACCGCCCTTAAAGAACCGCTTTCGGGTAGGAACCGAGCAACTTCAGGTCCGCCGCCCGCGACGACACTTCGTTGAGCACCTTGCTCACCTCCGCGTCCTGGGCGTGACCACTGAAGTCGATGAAGAATACGTAGGTCCAGGCACCGGTTCGCGCCGGGCGGGATTCCACCCGAGTCAGATCGATATGGTGGCGGTGGAACGGCTCGAGCAGGTTGTGCAGTGCGCCCGGCTCATTGCGCATGGCCACCACCAGGGAGGTTTTGTCATCGCCGCTGGCCGGTACCGATTCGGTCCCGATAATCAGGAAACGGGTGGAGTTGTCCGGCTCGTCTTCGATTTTCTCGGCCAACACTTTCAGGCCGTACAGCTCGGCGGCCATGCTGCCCGCAATGGCGGCGGCATTCCACTCTCCTTTCAGACGCTTGGCCGCTTCCGCGTTGCTGCTGACCGCAATGCGTTCGGCGTTCGGGTAATGCGCATCCAGCCATTTGCGGCACTGGGCTAGCGACTGGGAGTGGGAGTAAATACGGCTGATGTTTTTCACGTGAGTGACATCGGATATCAACAGATTCTGATGAATCCGCAGCTCCACTTCCCCACAAATTTTCAGGTTGGAGGTCATGAAATTATCCAGGGTGTGATTGACCACACCCTCGGTGGAGTTCTCCACCGGCACCACGCCGTAATTGACCGCGCCGGCTTCCACTTCACGGAACACTTCATCAATGGCCGAGAACGGCATGGCAATGGCGGAGTGACCGAAATGCTTGAGCGCTGCCTGCTGGGTAAAGGTGCCCTCGGGCCCCAGAAACGCCACTTTGATCGGCTGCTCCAACGCCAGGCAGGCGGACATGATTTCCCGAAACAGGCGCGCCATTTCCTCGTTGCTCAAAGGCCCCTGATTGCGCTCCATGGCTTTGCGCAGCACCTGGGCTTCACGCTCGGGGCGATAAAAACTTTTCGCCGCCTCTTCCGGGTTTGCGCTCTTTTTGACTTCCGCCACATCTTGGGCGCACTGAGCCCGCTCGGAAATCAGTTTGCCGATCTGATCGTCGATCGAATCAATGCGATCGCGCAGCACCTTCAGTTGTTCAGATTCGTTCATAGAAGCATCGTTTACCATTGAGAAGGCACCCGTTGGGTGCCTGTCGTCGTGTTTGTGCATTGTCGCTTGGACGCTGGGGTGACGGCGGGTGCGGCCTTTGG
>NZ_DGMV01000057.1:12793-22009 GCF_002388575.1 Marinimicrobium sp. UBA4509 | reverse complement strand
GCCTTTGGCCTTACCCGCCCTACACGTACCGTGACAGGTGCATCAGTTTTCGGCGTCGTCCTCTACCAGGGACTCGCCGCTTTCTTCGTCTTCTTCGATGCGCTCCACGCCTTTGACGTGCTCACCTTCTTTCAGGCGAATCAGACGGACACCCTGGGTGTTTCGGCTCAATACCGAAACTTCGTCCACTCGCGTGCGCACCAGCGTGCCCATGTCGGTGATCATCATGATCTCTTCGCCGTCGAGCACCTGCACGGCGCCCACTATNNACCGAGCCGTTACGATCGGTGGTCTGCATGCCGATCACGCCCTGGGCACCGCGCCCTTTGGTGGGGAACTCTTCCACCGGGGTGCGCTTACCATAGCCGTGTTCACTGACCGTCAGCACTTTACCGCCCTCCTGCGGAATCACCATGCCAACCACCTGATACTCGTCGTCCATACGAATACCGCGCACACCACGTGACACACGGCCCATGGAGCGTACGGTGGACTCTTTGAAGCGCACAGTTTTACCGCTACTGGAGAACAGCATCACATCGCAGTCACCATTGGTAATGGCGGTAAACGCCAGCGAATCACCTTCATCCAGCTCGATGGCTTTCAGGCCGACGCTGCGCTGACGGGAGAACTGATCCAGCGGCGTTTTCTTGACCGTACCGCGACGGGTGGCCATGAAGATGAAATGATCCGCGTCGTAATTCTTGACGGGCAGAATCGAGGTGATCCGCTCGTCACTTTCCAGCGGCAACAGGTTCACCACCGGACGCCCACGGGACTGACGCCCTGCCACCGGAATCATGTACACCTTGAGCCAGTAGACTTTACCGGCATTGGTGAAACACAAAATGGTGTCGTGGGTGCTGGCGATCAGCAGGTGTTCAACAAAGTCCTCATCCTTCACCGCCGTGGCCGATTTGCCCATACCACCTCGACGCTGGGATTGGTAATCGTCCAGCGGCTGGGTTTTGGCATAACCATTATGGGAAATGGTCACCACCCGGTTTTCCTCGGCAATCAGGTCTTCGGTGGTCAGATCCAACGTAGAGGCGGTAATTTCGGTCAGACGGTCGTCGCCGTAATCGGTCATCACCTGCTCAAGCTCTTCGCGGATGACTTCCAGCAGACGCTCGGGACGGTTCAGAATATCCAGGAAGCCGGCGATCTGCTCGAGCTTCTCTTCGTATTCGGACAGCAGCTTGTCGTGCTCCATGCCGGTCAGGCGGTGCAGGCGCAGATCCAGAATCGCTTGCGCCTGGGCGGCCGACAGGTAATAGGCGCCGTCGTGCACGCCAAATTCTTTGCCCAGATCTTCCGGCTTGCAGGCGTCGTCGCCCGCCCGTTCCAGGAAGGCGGACATCTGACTGATATCCCAACCCCGGGCCATCAGCCCTTCTTTCGCTTCGGCCGGTGACGGCGAGGCTTTGATCAACTCGATCACCGGGTCGATGTTGGCGATGGCCATCGCCAGACCTTCGAGAATATGCCCCCGCTCGCGCGCCTTGCGCAGCAGGTACACGGTCCGACGGGTCACCACTTCACGGCGGTGACGGACGAAGGCTTCGAGCAGTTGCTTGAGGTTCAACAGCTTCGGTTGGCCATCCACCAGCGCCACCATGTTGATACCGAACACGGTCTGCAGCTGGGTCTGGGCGTAGAGGTTGTTGAGCAGGACTTCGCCGGACTCGTTGCGCTTGACCTCGATCACGATGCGCAGGCCATCCTTGTCCGACTCATCGCGCAATTCGCTGATGCCGTCGATCTTTTTGTCCTTGACCAGCTCGGCGATCTTCTCGATCAGACGCGCCTTGTTCACCTGGTAGGGAATCTCGTGCACCACGATGGTCTCGCGACCGGTTTTCGGATCTTCTTCCACTTCCGCTTTGGCGCGCACGTAGATACGACCACGGCCGGTGCGGTAAGCCTGTACGATACCGGCGCGGCCGTTGATGATCGCCCCCGTTGGGAAGTCCGGCCCGGGGATGTGCTCCATCAGGTCATCAATACTGATGTCTTCGTCGTCTATCAGCGCCAGACAACCACGGACCACTTCTTTCAGGTTGTGGGGCGGAATATTGGTGGCCATGCCCACAGCAATGCCGGAGGAGCCGTTGACCAACAGGTTGGGAATACGGGTGGGCAGCACATCGGGGATGCGCTCGGTGCCGTCGTAGTTGTCGACGTAATCGACGGTTTCCTTGTCCAGGTCCGCCAGCAGGTCGTGGGCGATTTTGGCCATGCGCACTTCGGTATAACGCATGGCGGCGGCGCTGTCGCCGTCGATGGAACCGAAGTTGCCCTGCCCGTCCACCAGCATATAGCGCAGGGAGAACGGCTGAGCCATACGCACCACGGTGTCGTACACCGCCGAGTCGCCGTGCGGGTGGTATTTACCGATGACGTCACCGACCACACGGGCCGACTTGAGGTAGGGCTTGTTCCAGTCGTTCTTGAGCTCGCTCATGGCGAACAGAACGCGCCGGTGCACCGGCTTGAGGCCATCGCGCACATCCGGCAGGGCCCGCCCCACAATTACGCTCATCGCGTAGTCGAGATAGGACTGTTTGAGTTCGTCTTCGATGTTGACGGGTGAAACTTCTTTCGCTAATTCGCCCATGGACTCGCTGAGTTCCTTATTATCAAACGTCGGAGAAGCAACCCTTACCAGAGAGGCCGATAAAGCCCCCTGAGCCGTGCCCAACGGGCCCTCTGGGGCCTGTCGGGGCAGTATCCAGGCTGCCGCACAAAGGGCGGAATACTACCATAAAAACCGGCTAAGGGGGTGATTTCAGGGCGTTTTTCGAGCGAAGAGGGCCTGCATGCCAAGGGCCAATAAGAGTATACTGGCGGCCTTTGGACAAAGTTGTATTCAGGATTCCTTTTATGTCAGCCCCGCAAACCGTCAGCCTGATCATCAAAGCCCGCTGGATTGCGCCCGTGGTGCCGGAAAACCGGGTGTTTGAGCACTGTGCCCTGGTCGTCGATAAAGGCGTCATTCAGGCCCTGGTACCCCAGGAAGAAGCCGACAAACGCTACGACGCCCAACAGGAAATCTTCCTGGGCAACCACCTCCTGATCCCCGGCCTGGTCAATGCCCACGGCCACGCGGCCATGAGCCTGCTGCGGGGCTATGCCGACGATCTGCCCCTGAAACAGTGGCTGGAGGGCCATATCTGGCCCGCCGAGGACCAGTGGCTCAGCGAGGATATGGTGCGCGACGGCACGGAACTGGCCATGGCCGAAATGATCCGCTCCGGCACCACCTGCTTCAGCGACATGTACTTTTTCCCCGAGCAGGTGGCGCAGGCGGCCCAGCAGGCCCACATGCGGGCCCAGGTCAATTTTCCGGTGTTTGACGCCCCCAGCGCCTGGGGCCAGGGCCCGGAAGATTATTTCCGCAAGGGGTTGGCCCTGCACGACGATTTTCGCGCCAGCGAACTGGTCCGGATCGGTTTTGGGCCCCACGCCCCCTACACCCTCTCGGACGAACCTCTGACCCGCATCGCCACTCTGGCCCAGGAGCTGGACGCCCCGATCCATATTCATCTGCACGAAACCGCCCAGGAAGTCAGTGACTCCATTGAGCAGTATGGTAAGCGCCCCATCCAACGACTGGCCGAGCTCGGGCTCTTGTCGCCCCTGACCCAGTGCGTGCACATGACCCAGGTGGACGAGGGCGATATCGAACTGATCCGGGACAGCGGCGCACAGGTGGTTCACTGCCCCGAGTCCAACCTCAAGCTGGCCAGCGGCTTCTGCCCCGCACAGCGTTTGCTGGACGAGGGCATCAACGTCGCCCTGGGCACCGACGGCGCCGCCAGCAACAATGACCTGGACCTGCTGAGCGAAATGAAGACCGCCGCCCTGCTGGCCAAAGCGGTGGCCGGTCGGGCCGACGCTCTGGATGCCCACAGCGCCCTGCGTATGGCCACCCTCAACGGCGCGCGCGCCCTTGGGCTGGACGAGCACATCGGCAGCCTGGAGGTGGGCAAGTCGGCGGATATCACCGCCATCGAGTTGAGCGATTTGCCTTCGCAACCCGTATATCACCCGGTATCGCAACTGGTATACACCAACTGCGGCCACAAGGTCAGCCACGTCTGGGTGGCCGGCAAGGCCCTGCTACTCAGTCGCCAGCTGCAGACCCTGAATGAACGCGAATTGATCGGTAAGGCCCGCTGGTGGGCCAAGCAGATCAAGGGACAACATTAAGCGGAGATCAAACATGAGCAATGTCGACGCGGCTGAAGTCGCCAAATTTGAGGCCCTGGCCAGCCGCTGGTGGGATCGCGAGAGCGAATTCAAACCTCTTCACGACATCAATCCGCTGCGCGCCAACTTTATCGACGAACACTCTCCGGTCGCCGGCCGCAAGGTGCTGGACGTGGGCTGCGGTGGCGGCATTTTGAGCGAAGCCCTGGCCCAACGCGGCGCCGAGGTGACCGGCATTGATATGGGCGAAGCTCCCCTGGGGGTCGCCCGGCTGCATGCCCAGGAGTCGGGATTGACCATCGATTACCGCCAGATCACCGCCGAGGCTCTCGCCGAACAGGACGCTGGTCAATACGATATCGTCACCTGCCTGGAGATGCTCGAGCATGTGCCGGACCCGGCCTCGGTGATCCGCGCCTGCGCCACTCTGGTCAAGCCTGGTGGCCACGTCTATTTCTCGACCATCAACCGCAACCCCAAAGCCTATGTGTTTGCCATTGTGGGCGCCGAGTACCTGCTCAAGCTGCTGCCGAAAGGCACCCACGACTACCGAAAGTTCATCCGCCCGTCCGAGCTGTCGCGCTGGATGCGGGCAGCCAGCCTCGAGTTGAAAACCCTGACCGGGATGACGTACAACCCGCTGACCAAGACCTACAAGCTGGACCCGAACGATGTCAGCGTCAACTACCTGCTGCACGCCCGCCAGGTGGGCTGACCGATGACCAAAAAGTCCGAGAAAAGCTCAACGATTGAGCACCTTCCAATTCGCGCCGTGATGTTCGATCTGGATGGCACTTTACTGGATACCGCGCCCGACTTTGTGGTTGTCGTAAACCGGCTCCTGGCTGAGTACGACCACCCGCCCCTGGCCGACGCCACCATCCGGCGCAGCGTGTCCAACGGCGCCCGGGCCCTGGTTGAACTCGCCTTTGGCGTCGAGCCGGGCCACCCGGATTTCGAGACCCTACGGACCCGGCTTCTGGCGCTTTACAGCGATCACCTGGCGGTGCACACCGCGCTGTTCCCCGGCCTGCAAACCCTGTTGCAGGTTCTCGGCGAACGGCAGATTCCTTGGGGCGTAGCGACCAACAAACCGGCGGCCTACACCCTGCCCCTCATGGAGCAGTTGGATCTACAGCCCGCCCCCCAGAGCATCATCTGCCCGGACCACGTCACCGAGCGCAAACCACACCCGGAGTCACTGTTTCTGGCCGCCAAGCATCTGGGCTGTGAACCCGAGCATATTCTGTATGTTGGCGATCATCGGCGCGATATCGAATGCGGCCGACAGGCCGGCGCCATCACCATCGCCGCCGCCTATGGCTACATTGAAGACGGGGACGATGTCGACGCCTGGGGCGCGGACTACCGCGTGGACCACGGCCGGGAGATTCTGCCCATTCTGGACACGCTGCTCCGATAAGCATTGGCGCTATCGGTCAACACCCAACCGATCAACACCGAGCGTTACACCGAAAAGAGTTGAACTATGACACTACCGGACAATTACCAACCCGCCCCCAGCCTGCTCAAGGATAAAATCATTCTGGTCACCGGCGCCGGGGACGGTATAGGACGGGTCGCGGCGAAAACCTTCGCCGAACATCGGGCCACGGTGGTATTACTCGGGCGCACCATGGCCAAGCTGGAAAAAGTCTACGATGAAATTGAACAGGCCGGTGGTCCCCAGCCCGCGATTTACCCCATGAACCTCGAAGGTGCCACCGAAAAAGACTATCGCGATCTGTCCGACACCCTGTATCAGGAGTTCGGCAAGCTCGACGGGATTCTGCACAACGCTAGCGACCTGGGTGAGCGAACGCCCATTGCCAATTACGCCACCGACACCTGGCTGCGGGTGATGCAGATCAATGTCAACGCGCCTTTCATGCTGACTCAGGCGCTATTGCCGCTGCTGGAGCAATCCGGAAACGCCAGTATTGTGTTTACCAGTTCCGGCGTCGCCCGGAAAGGCCGCGCTTACTGGGGGGGCTACGCGGCTTCCAAGGCGGCTCAGGACAACCTGATGCAGACCCTGTCGGAAGAGCTGGACGGTGCCTTGCCGATCCGGGCCAACAGCATCAACCCCGGCGCCACCCGCACCCGGATGCGGGCGGCGGCCTACCCGGCCGAAGATCCGCGCACCCTGCCGACGCCCGAGTCGCATATGCCGTTGTATCTGTATCTGATGGGGGAAGATTCTGTGGGCGTGAATGGGGAGATTTTTACGCCGTAGGTGAAGCGAAGGGGTGTTACGGCGGATGCGGCCTGCGGCCTTATCCGCCCTACGGACGCTCCGAAGCGTCGGACCGATCCGCCCTACAGATAGCGCGCGACAGCTTTATCGGTGTTCCTGCATGGCTTGCAGGAGCGAGGCTTCGGCACGGGACAGGCCGCAGCGGCGCGCCACTTCTTCGACGCTGACACCCATGCGGAACAATTGATTGGCTTCGGTGTAGGGCTGCTCCGTTGGTGCGTCGGGCGATCCGCCTGCGCCCTGGGCCAGGCGCTTTTCCATGGCGATCAGGCGATTGCCCATGCCAATGGCGGCGCTATTGGACACCGCCAACTCACTTTCCAGACGACGATGACTGGAGCGTACCTGATCCAACTGGCGGTGGCTGGCCCGCAGCGCCACCAGGGCGACCGCCATCGCCACAACGCTCAACACCAGACTCAAACCAATGGCCAGCAGCATCCAGTTCATCCGTTAAATCTCGTCCAGCTCGGCCCACTCTTCGTTGGTGAGCAGCTTGTTCAGGTCAATCAGGATCAACAGCTCGTCGTTCTTGTGGCACACGCCCTGAATAAACTTGGCACTCTCTTCATTGCCGACATTGGGCGCGGTTTCAATCTCGGACTGATTCAGATACACCACTTCCGCCACACTATCGACCATGATGCCGATCACGTGGTTATCCGTTTCGATAATCACAATGCGGGTATTGTCCGTGACTTCCCCGTCGGCCAGACCGAACCGATGACGGGTATCGATCACCGTGACCACGTTGCCGCGCAAATTGATGATGCCAAGCACATAGGGAGGCGCACCCGGCACCGGCGCAATTTCGGAATAGCGGAGCACTTCCTGCACCTGCATGACGTTAATACCGTACGTCTCGCCGTCCAACCGGAAGGTCACCCACTGCAGAACCTGATCATCCCCATCTTTGTTCTTCCTGCTGCTTTTTGTCTCAGTCGCCATACATCAAATCCTCAATCATTCTTACTTTTCGTCATTATGCATTGAAACGCACTATAGCTGATATCACGTCGGTTCGCTGCGCGTTTCCGGCACTTCGCGACGGACACCTCAGGCCCGTTTGCGATCCGCCTCCATCAGCAACTGGCCGATACGCGGAATATCCAGTAGCGCGCACATGTGTTCTTTAACCGTTCCCGCCAACCAGGGACGCCGGCTGCGTTCGGTGCGCCACTTGACATCCTCTGGGTCCAGGCTGATGGGCTGGTTGACCGAATCCACGGCCAACCCCCAAGGCACTCCGTCGATAGAGATCACATACTCGGCGGTTTCAATAAACCGCTCGTCATAGCGCTCCGGCATGACAAACCGCGCCGTGTTGACCGTGCGTATTTTGCCGGTCGGAGTCGGCAGCAGCCCCATAAACCAGTCCGCCTGTCCGAACAGCGGTGTCAGCTCATCGGTCAGCGGCTGAATCTGTCCCAGGGCGATCAGCGGCACCGCCAGGGTCAAACCCGACACTTTGAACAACAGCACATCGAACCGCTCCTGAGCCCAGGCGGGACGTCCGTTGGCCAGCCATTCGACGTCTTTCAAGCGGAATTGTCCGACTTCCGGCTCGGGCATCAAGTCCGGTGCTGCAGAGGATGGCACCGTTTCAGCAGTATCAGCTTTGGGAACCAGCGGTTCGGCCAACTTGACCCGAGGTTCTGGCGTCGTCCTCGCCTCTGGAGCGTCGGTTGTAGGTTCGATGGTCGGCGCGGACACCTCGGGCTTGAGTTTGGGCTCGACCACGACCGGCTGCGCAATACTGTGCGATTGAGCGGGCCGGGTCGGCGTTTGCACAGAGGCTGTGCTGCTGGCTTTCAGGGGCGTGGCAGCGCTGTATAGCAACTTCTGCAGCCGCTCGCGCTGCTCCTCCACCGGATCGGCATAGGGAGGCTCTTCCGGCACCGTCAGCAGATCATCTAAATAGGCCTGCAAAAGCCCCTGCGGATCCTTTGACATCCGGCTCATGTCGCACTCCCTGCGGCAACACTGGCCGTCGAGGGCTCTTTCTTCAACAACCACTTGTACAGGGACCGATAAGCGTCCACACCCCGACTGTCCGGCTCGAACAGGTGTGGCGGCACGCCCGCCTTACTGGCGTCCCGAAACTTGGTGTCGACCGGAATCATTCCGGGCCAGACCTGAGTCGGGTAGGTATTGCGGATGGTCAGCAGGCTGCTGACCGAAGCCTGAGTACGGCGATCGAACATCACCGGCACCACATGGTATTCCAGCGGCCGCTTTCGAGACCGACTCATCATCTCCAGGGTATTCACCATCCGCTCCAACCCTTTCAGCGCCAGAAACTCGGTCTGCACCGGCATTACCAGGCGGTGGGCAGCGGCGAGCGCATTGATCATCAGCACCCCGAGCAAGGGCGGGGTGTCCACCAGCACCAGATCATAGTCGTCATACACCTGAGCCAGGGCGCGGGTCAGCACCAGCCCCATACCCTCCTGTCCAACCGCATGGCGCTCCAGTGTCGCCAGTGCCGTAGCCGAGGGCAACAGGTCCAGGTTATCGAAATCGGTTTTCTGGATCAGCTGTTTGACCCGCTCGGGATACAGCTGTTTGCGCTCTTCAAACAACGTAAATACGCTGCTGCGCGCCGTGTCAGGATCTTGACGGAAATAGGTGCTCAGAGAACCGTGCGGATCCAGGTCCAGCAGCAATACGCGCCGACCCTGCTCGGCGGCAAGGCCGCCCAGGGCCACGGTGGTGGTGGTCTTGCCGACCCCGCCTTTCTGATTGGC
>NZ_DGMV01000057.1:12364-12624 GCF_002388575.1 Marinimicrobium sp. UBA4509 | reverse complement strand
CCGACCCCGCCTTTCTGATTGGCAATGCTCCAGACGCGCAACAGATGCGATCCTCGTTATCGATGGCCTGATCGGTTAACAGCGCAAAGCGCCAAAATTCCGCAGGCCAATCCGGTTTACGTTACGTTGAACCAGGATTAAGCAACAGACATACCATTCGAGCGGGTACTATCCATTCAAACTGGGGCTATCGCTGCCGTGGCAAATCCGGGTCACTACTGAAGAGCAGACCCCCGCCCTCCAACTGCACCGGCTCGACC
>NZ_DGMV01000057.1:8187-12291 GCF_002388575.1 Marinimicrobium sp. UBA4509 | reverse complement strand
AGGATTCCCCACTGTCGCCCGAAGAGCTATCGGCCTCCGGAGCGGATTCTTGAGGTGCACCCTCCGGGCCGGCCTCGCGCGGCGGCAGGATTCCGCTTTCCGCCCCGTTTCCATCCAGCGCTGCACTCGGGCGCGGCATCGCTTCGCGGGCAATCATCAAGGCAACCCGGCGGTTCTGGGCTCGCCCCTGCGGTGTGTCGTTGTCCGCACTGGGCTGGTGCTCCCCGTACCCCACGGCCGACAAACGCTGCGCCGAGACACCGGCTCCAGACAGCAATTTGACAATGGCACTGGCCCGCGCGGCGGACAACTCCCAGTTACTGGGGTAGCGAAGATTGCGGATGGGCTGGTTGTCCGTATGTCCCTCCACCTGAATCGGGTTGTCATACTCGGCCAACAGACGGGCCATTTCCGCGAAAATATCCCGAGCCTGGCCACTGAGCTCGGCGCTGCCCGACTCAAACAGAATACTGTCTCGCAGCTCGACCTGCAGCCAGTATTCATTGGCATACACTTCCAGCAGGTCATCGCCAATCAGATCGGAAAAACGCTCGCTGATACGTTCCGCCAGTTCTCCCAGCTCACCCAGGCCCTCTTCGCCCGCAAGGCCCCCGGATTCGCCCAGCATTGGGTGTTCGGTATCTCCGCGATCGTCGCCCCGAATATCGATAGCACTGGCTGACGGTGAGCGCGAAGGCTGGCCCACCTGAATGGGCTGGACCGCGCGGGCCGGCTCAAAGGCCTCCATCAGGGTATCTGACAGCACCCGGTATTTGCTCTCATTGACCTGAGAGATGGAGTACATCACCACAAAAAACGCAAACAGCAGCGTAATGAAATCCGCGTAGGACACCAGCCAGCGCTCGTGATTCACGTGCAGTTCTGTGGGGCGACGGCGCGGCATGGGCAACCTCTACTTGTGCAGGTAGCCGTTGAGTTTCATTTCAATGGAGCGCGGGTTCTCGCCATCAGCAATGGCAATGATGCCCTCGATCATCAGTTCCCGGTAATGGGAGCGCTCATTGATACACATCTTGAGTTTGTTGGCGATGGGCAACAAAAACAGATTGGCGAGCGCGACCCCGTAGATGGTCGCCACAAACGCCACGGCGATACCCGGACCGAGCTGTTCGGGATCGGCAAGGTTGCGCATCACATGGATCAACCCCATGACCGCGCCGATGATGCCAATCGTGGGCGAATAGCCACCCATACTTTCATAGAAGCGCACGGCGTCCTGATCACGCTGCTCGCTGAGCACCAGTTCGTTTTCCATGACCCGGCGGATCACGTCCGGCTCGCTGCCATCGACCATCAGTTGCAGGCCCTTGCGCGCAAAGGGATCTTTTTCGTGGTCGGCGATTTCCTCCAGTCCGAGCAGGCCCTGTTTGCGAGCTGTTATCGACCAGCGCACAATCTGGTCAATACCACCGCGAAACGCATTGACCGGAGGCCGAAAAATCCACGGGAAAATCTGCAGCGCACGCTTGAGGTGGACCTTGGGGGTCTGGAGCATGGCCGCCCCCAGAGTGCCACCCATCACGATCACGGCAGCGGGGCCATTGAGTAGAGAAGAGAGGCTGCCGCCCTCAGCAAAGTTGCCGCCAATCAGCGCTGCGAAGCCAATGATGACACCGAGTATGCTGAGGATATCCATGTCAGCAGACCTCACGCACGAGTCTGGGGCCAATGTCTTTCAGGCTGAGCACTTTATCCGACAATCCGGCTTTGGCTACCGCCATGGGCATACCGTAAATCACGCAACTGGCTTCATCCTGTGACCAGATGCTCGAGCCGGCATTTTTGAGCATGCGAGCCCCCTCCCGACCATCAGCCCCCATCCCGGTCAGGACCACGCCCAGCACTTTGTTCCCGTAGTGCTTGGCGGCCGAGCCGAAGGTGATATCCAGTGAGGGTTTGTAGGTCATGCGCTCGTCTTCGACGATGCGTAGCCCGCCCCGGGCATCCAGCATCATCTGCTTTCCTCCGGGTGCCAGCAACGCTACCCCCGGTTGCAAGGTATCCCCTTCTTGCGCCTCGCGCACCTGAATCTGACATTGGCGATTCAGCCGTTCGGCGAAGGCGCGGGTAAAGTTCTCCGGCATATGCTGCACCAGAACAATGGGCAGCGGGAAAGTGGCGGGCAGGTTGACCAATACATCGGTGAGCGCCACCGGCCCACCGGTCGAGGCGCCGATAACCAACAACTTATAGCTACCACGAGGGCGCGCCGGCGTCTGCGGCTCCCGGGCAACCGGTTTTTCCGTGGGTTTTTCCACCGGTCTGGCGGGTTGCAGGCGAGTTGCCTCGCGCGAGGCGGACGCGGAGGCGCGGGCCTGCCGACCGAGGGTCAGCAGGCGTTCGTGCAGTTTATCCCGCAGCCCCTGAGCATTGCGGGACACTTCCCCAAAATCCTTGGGCATAAAGTCCATGGCACCGGCCGCCAGCGCGTCCAGGGTAATGCGCGCGCCCTCATAGGTGAGGGACGAGAACATCAGAATCGGGACGGGCCGGTCCGCCATGATATGGCGCACGGCGGTAATGCCGTCCATCTCCGGCATTTCGAAATCCATAGTGACCAGGTCCGGGCGCAGGGAGCGGGCCAGCTCCACCGCCTCACGGCCGTTGGTCGCGGTTCCCACGACCGAGAGATCCGGGTGTTGATCGATCATTTCTTTCAGTCGCTGACGAAAGAAGTTCGAATCATCTACGATTAACACCCTCAATGGCATTATTGCTTACTCCAGCCTGTTCAGTACGTCCGCTCCTCTTCGTCGGGGAGCACAGAGTTCAATCGGGATTATACGCCGCCCGCGTAGCGCTTGAGCAACCCCGGAATATCGAGGATTAATGCCATGGTGCCATCGCCAGTGATGGTGGCACCGGCCATTCCGGGGGTGCCCTGAAGCATTTTGCCCAGGGGTTTGATCACCACCTCTTCCTGCCCGATCAGTTGATCGACCACAAAGCCCACCATGCGGGTACCAATGGCAACTATGACCACATGTGCCTCACGCTCCCGGGCCTTACGCGGTCCGGTGATCAGCCAGTCTTTCAGGTAGAAAACCGGAATGGCCCGATCGCGGATGGTCACGCACTCCTGGCCGTCCACGGTGTGGGTTTTGGACATATCCATGTGAAAAATTTCCTGCACGCTGGCCAGCGGTAAAGCGAAGGCCTGCTCTGCCAGCATCACCATCAGCGTCGGCATGATCGCCAGGGTCAGCGGCACTTTGATGTTCAGCCGGGTGCCCTCACCCTTGGTGGACTGGATTTCGATGGTGCCGTTGAGCTGGGTGATCTTGGTCTTGACCACATCCATCCCCACACCCCGACCGGACACATCGGAAATTTCTTTCTTGGTAGAGAACCCGGGGGCAAAAATGAGGTTGAATGCTTCGGTGTCCGAGAGGCGATTGGCGCTGTCCCGATCCATGACTCCCTTCTCCACGGCGATGTCCCGCAGTTTGTCAGGGTCCATGCCCGCGCCGTCGTCGGTGATCGACAGCAGGATGTGATCGCCCTCCTGCTCAGCCGCCAGAACGACTTTACCAGTGCGTGGTTTTCCATTCGCCTCGCGCAGGTCGGGCAATTCGATACCGTGGTCCACTGAGTTGCGCACCAGGTGAACCAGAGGATCGGACAGCGCCTCAACCAGGTTTTTATCCAGGTCGGTGTCCTCCCCCACCAGCTCCAGATTCACTTCTTTTTTCAGGTTGCGCGCCAGATCCCGCACTACCCGAGGGAAGCGGCCGAACACTTTTTTGATCGGCTGCATCCGGGTTTTCATCACGGAGGTCTGCAGGTCGGCGGTTACCACGTCGAGATTGGAGACCGCTTTGGCCAGGGATTCGTTTTCAATATCGTCACCCAGCCGCACCAGGCGATTGCGCACCAATACCAGCTCGCCCACCATGTTCATGATTTCGTCGAGACGCTGGGTATCGACCCTCACGGTAGTTTCGGCCGGCGCCGGACCACCGTCCCGATCGGCCGGCTTGCCGGAGGGTCGAGACGCCGGCGGCTTCTTGCCATCGCCCGCGCCACCTCCGGCCGGTGCGGCGGGAGCGGGTGAAGCGGCTTTTGGAGCCGACGGGGCGCTAT
>NZ_DGMV01000057.1:3167-8092 GCF_002388575.1 Marinimicrobium sp. UBA4509 | reverse complement strand
ATGGAGCCGACGGGGCGCTATCGGGTTTTGCCGCAGCACTGGTATCCGGCTTTCCGGAGGCGTCAGGTTGCTTGCGGGTTGGCCCCTGCCCTTTGCCATGGAGCTCATCGAGCAGCGACTCGAACTCATCGTCACTGATCAGATCATTGTTGGACGAATTGCCCGATGCGGATTTACCACTTTCTGCGGGCGCTTGGGCTGGTTCAGACGGCTCTGGCGCCGCAGACTTTGCCGTTGTGCCGGTCCCCGGGCCCTTGCCCTTACCGTGTAACTGATCCAACAGCGCTTCGAATTCATCGTCATCGATTTCATCGCTGTCTGAAGCGGGGGCTTCGGAGGATGGTTTGGCCGGCTGACTCGCACCCGGGCCTTTGCCTTTACCGTGCAGCTCATCCAGCAAGGCTTCAAACTCGTCTTCCTGAATGACATCACCCTGCTCTGGCGACGGCTTCGAGTCGGATCCGCTTTTGGCGGGCGCGGCACCGGGCTCATCGGCAATGGCATCCAGCAGCTGCTCAAACTCGTCGTCGGTAATATCACCCTGGGCTTTGGGTGTGTCGTTACCCACCGGCTCACCGGACCCGTGGCTCTGATCACTTTCTGAGGTGGTATCGGCGCCACCGTCAATCGGCTCGCCGTTCACCAGCCGCTGCAGGGTGTCGATCAACTGAGGATCGGCCGACGACATGTCTTCCCGTTGCGACACTTCCGCAAACTGCTGGTTGATGGTATCGAGCGACTGCAGCACCACGTCCATCAACTCGGAAGTCACCTGGCGCTGGCCGTTGCGCAACACATCGAACAGGTTCTCGGTCACATGGCAACACTCCACCATGGGATCGAGCTGGAGAAACCCAGCCCCACCCTTGACGGTATGAAAACCACGGAAAATCGCGTTGAGCAAATCAGCGTCGTCGGGGCGCTGCTCCAGCTCGACCAGCTGCTCGGAGAGCTTCTCCAGTATTTCGCCTGCTTCGACCAGGAAGTCCTGGAGAATTTCTTCGTCGTCACCGAACCCCATTCAGCGCTCCTATCAAACCTATCTCACCGGTTATTGTCATCGGGTGGTCGCCCCTGGCTGACCACCCTGGCGCGCATTGCGCCTGCGGGTGAACCCTGTTCCGACCCAGGTCAGAAACCCAGGCTCGACAGCAAATCGTCCACTTCGTCCTGACTGGATACCACGTCAGCCCGTTCGCTGGCGTTCATCTGCGGCCCCTCTCCGGAGCTCTGTTCACGTTTTTTCACTGCCGCTTCTTCACTATCGGCCTCGGGCACAAAACCTGTAACATCTTCCACCTGGGCGGCAATCCGGACCAGGCTGACAAGGTCCTGCTCCACATCATTGATCAGCCCGATCACCCGCTTGAGCACCTGACCGGTCAAGTCCTGAAATCCCTGTTCGAGCACAATCTCCTGCAGGTTACGACCGATGGTCTCGGTGCCGGTCACCATCTGCCCCAGAAAATCGTCCATCCGGTGGTACAGCTCGCGAAACTCATCCGGACTCATTTCGCGGCGCTTCAGCCGGGCCCACTCCTCTTTCAGAGAGCCGGCTTCCTGCCCGAGATTGGTGGCGATGGGCGCCGACTCGTCCACCATATCCATGGTTTTTTCGGCGGCCTGCTGAGTCAGGTCAATGACGTAGTTCAGACGGTTGGAGGCGTCCCGAATTTCGGAGTTTTTGATATCGGGCGGTTCGGAGCTGAGGTCACCATCAACGTTGAAGTTGACGATGGCATCGTGCAGCCCGCGCGTCAGACGCCCGACGGACTGGAAAATATGCCGGTCGCGCACTTCGGTGATCGCGTGAATCAGCTGGGAGGCCTCTTCATACTGGTCTCCCTGAAGCTTGTCGACCAGCAGCTTGGCGCACTCTTTCAGCTCGGAGATGAACTCGTCGTTTTCATGCAACTGGGATGTTGAAGCCATGAATAAGCCTTATTGTCGCTATGGGCCGGCGCCCCAAGACACCGACGGCGCGCGGTTTAACCGACGCGTTCAAAAATTTTCTCGATCTTTTCCTTGAGCGCCGCAGCGGTAAACGGTTTGACCACGTACCCGTTCACACCGGCCTGAGCGGCTTCAATAATCTGATCGCGCTTGGCTTCAGCGGTCACCATCAGAACCGGCAATGCATGCAGCTTCTCGTCCTCGCGCACCGCGCGCAGCAGATCGATGCCGGTCATACCGGGCATGTTCCAATCGGTCACCAGGAAGTCAAAGTCGCCGCTGCGCAGCATCGGCAAGGCGGTTACCCCGTCGTCAGCCTCGTGGGTATTGCTGAACCCCAGGTCTCTGAGCAGGTTCTTAATAATCCGTCGCATTGTCGAGAAATCGTCGACAATCAGGATCTTCATGTTTTTATCCAATGCAACCTCCGTCTACTCTGGCGGGAGTCTGGTTTCAAGAATGGGAAGTAGCGCCACAGGGCGCCCACCACACCGGTGAAATTGGTATTCTAGCAAGGCCGTGCCCGGCAAAGTACCCACAAACCTCTGGCGCGTCAATCATTACCCTGCCAGTCGGCCAGCCGGGTTCTCAGGCGCAGGGCGGCCTGGCTGTGGATCTGGCTGACCCGGGATTCGCTGACCCCGAGGACCTGCCCGATCTCCTTCAGGTTAAGCTCTTCATCGTAATAGAGCGCCAACACCAGCTTTTCCCGCTCCGGTAGTTGGGTTATCGCCTGCGCAAGGGATTGCTTTAGCGCCGTGCGCTGAATTCCGTCCAGGGGGCTGGCGTGCTCGGAGCCTGGGCCCGCCATATGCTGACTGGTGTCGTCATCGCCGAAGGTCTCTTCGTAGCTGAACAACCGGCTGGCACTGGCATCCCGCAGCATATCGAAATACTCATCCAGCTCAATACCCAGCTCGTCGGCCACTTCGGCATCCTGGGCATCCCGACCAGTACGCCCTTCCACAGTACCAATAGCCTCGCTAATCCGCCGGGCGTTCCGGTGCACCGAGCGCGGCGCCCAGTCGCCCCGGCGCATTTCGTCCACGATGGCACCGCGAATGCGGATACCGGCGTAGGTTTCAAAGCTGGCCCCCTTGGAAGCATCATACTTCTGAGAGGCTTCAATCAGGCCGATCATGCCGGCCTGGATCAGGTCGTCAACCTGCACACAGGCAGGCATGCGCAACATCATGTGATGGGCAATGCGCTTTACCAGGGACGCATAGTCCTCCACCCGTATCTGGTTGCCAAGTTGTCGGGTTTTATCGTACATGGCTAATCCATCGGCTGCGGCCATTGTCAGCTACCTCACACCATCTAGCGACTGTTGGCGACCTGGAGCAGACGCTCGACAAAAAATTCCAGCCGCCCCGTGGGCGCGCTGGGCAGAGGCCACTGATCCACTTCTTTGGCGAGCGTACGAATCGCTTGCGCCGCCTTGCTCTGAGGGGCGAACTCCAGCAGTGACTTTTGTTTCTGTACGGCTTTGCGCACATTTTCGTCAAAGGGAACATGGCCCACATACTGAAGGGTGACATCCAGAAACCGCTCGCACACGCTGTTCAGCTTGTTGAACATCATCTGCCCTTCGCGGGTGGTGCGGGTCATATTCGCCACTACTCGGAAACGTTGCAGACCGTGATCCCGGTTGAGCACCTTGATCAGGGCGTAGGCATCGGTAATGGACGACGGCTCGTCGCACACCACCACCAGTACTTCATTGGCGGCCCGAACGAAGCTCACCACGGTATCGGAGATACCGGCGGCGGTATCCACCACGAGAATATCCACCTGATCACTCAGCTCACTGAAGGCATTGATCAGGCCCGCATGCTCACGGGGCCCGAGCATGGTCATGCGCTGGACGCCCGAGGCGGCGGGGACAATTTTCAGACCGGAGGGGCCGTTAACCAGCACATCCCGAAGCCCCATTTCGCCGTTGAGCACATCGGACAGGGTATGTTTGGCCTTGAGACCGAGCAGCACATCGACATTCGCGAGGCCCAGGTCCGCATCCAGCAGCACCACACGGCGGCGAAGTTCGGCCAAAGCGATACTCAGGTTGACGGAAATATTACTCTTTCCCACACCGCCCTTGCCGCCGGACACTGCTATGACTTGAACCGGACGCATTTGACTCATCTGCCGTTCTACTCCTCACGTTCTTCGACTGACCCTAACAAGGTCGATTATAGGGCCCGGCGGGCGACGGTGGCCGTGGCACCCTGGGGGCGGCGCGCGGCGTCATCGCGCCGACCAACCAGGCTGGCCGCTCGGGTCACCAACTGGTGCGGGCGAGCCACCTGAATATCCCGGGGAATATCCTGACCGTCGGTAGTATAGACGATTGGCACCCCGGCCTGCATGACTACACCCAGTGCCTCACCCAGACTCGCGCTCTCATCGAGCTTACTGAGAATGCAGCCGGTCAGACCCTGACCGCCGTAGGCGTGCACTGAGGCCTTTAACATCGCCGCCTGACTGGTGCTGGGCAGCACCATCAGTGGTTTGACCTGAGGCAGGCGACGGAGTGTGTCGAGCTGCTCGGTCAGCCGGGGATCGCCCTGGCGGAATCCCGCGGTATCAATCAGCACCAGTGCGTGACGGCGCAGACTGTAGAGCACCGACTCCAGGCTGGACTGATCGTCTACCACCCGCAGAGTCACACCGAGGATACGCGCCAGGGAGCGAAGCTGATCATGGCCGCCGATCCGGTGGGTATCCAGGGTCACCAGGGCCACATCCCGGGCACCGTGTTCCATGACATAGCGGGCCGCGAGCTTGCCGATGGTGGTGGTTTTGCCGGCCCCGGTGGGGCCGACCAGTGCGTAGACGCCACCCCGGGAGACCGGGTCGGCGCCGTCAGCCGGCAACTTGCGCGCCAGCTGCGCCAGCGCACCCGTCCAGGCTTGCGCGAGTGGCTGACCGGCCGGGGTGTCGTTGAGAATGGCTTCCGCGGCCTCCTGCTC
>NZ_DGMV01000057.1:723-3082 GCF_002388575.1 Marinimicrobium sp. UBA4509 | reverse complement strand
CCCATCCGCTCCAGGCGCCGGCCAATGCTCGCCAGGCCCGGTGCGCGAGCCGCCGGCTTCGGGCCGAGCATCTGTGAGAGCTGCTCTTCGAGCAGATAGCGCATTTCAGCCAATTCCGCCTGCAGGCTATCCAACCGCGGATCGGTGGTTTCCGTGCCCGCCGTACTCACCGGACCCGCGGGCGGCTCATCGTCCCGCAGCGGGTAACGCTCGGCGGCACTGACAAAGCCGGCCGCCCGAGACGTATTCCGTTCAGGCTTGCTCACGCTGACCGGGTCCCGGTCAGTCCCGGCGGATTCAAGCAGAGAGCGCTCCACCCGAATACCCGCATTGACGCGCTGATTCGGTTGAAGAAACTCGCGCGCCGAAGCATCCAGCTCGCGCTGAGCCAGTTGCCGCTGGCGGGCACGCTCGATCGCATCGGCCCGCTGCTGCCCGGTTTCCGACGCGGGTCCGGTCGAGAGTGGCTCGCCTGATTCGGCATTTGCAGCCGGCACAGACCTCTCGGCCGCCTCCGGGAGGGACACCGAGGCCTGAGTGGTCAACAGCTCCACCCCGTCTTTCGTGCGGTTGCTGGAGAGGATGACCGCATCGGGACCCAACTCCTGACGAACCATTTCCAGGGCGCGTCGCATATCCGCCGCGAGAAATCGTTTGACCTGCATCGTTGTACTCCTCGTCAAAAAACGGGCCTGTTAGTTGTTGGACTCGGGCCAGAATCATCAGGGCCCTGAGTCTTGTCCGGGTTACCGGTTGTTGGTCTGACCGGCGCCCACCGTGGCATCAATGGAAATCTGCTTGTTTTCCGGCACTTCGGTGTAGGCCAGAACGTTCATATCCGGCACGCTGTTGCGCGCGAACCGGGCCAGCATATTGCGCAGCGGCGCGGCGACCAGCAGGATCAGCGGTTTACCGGCCACTTCCTGCTTCTGAGCCACCTCCATGAGCGAGCGCTGCAGTCGCTCCGCCAGGCTCGGCTCAATAAAGGCACTGTCGTCCGCGCCAGATTTTTGTGCCTGCTGAAGGGTGTTTAGCAACAACTGTTCCAACTCTGGCTCCAGGGTGATAACCGGCAGCTCCGGCTCTGAACCCACGATGTTCTGGACGATCTGGCGCGAGAGTGCGACCCGGGCGACATTGGTCAAAGCGGCGGGATCTTGACTCTTGCTGCCATTGGCCGCCAATGCTTCGGCAATCGAGCGCATATCCCGGATCGGCACCCGCTCGCGCAGCAGGTTCTGTAGCACCTTGAGCAGCACATTCAGGCTGATGGTGTTGGGGACCAATTCCTCAACCAGCTTGGGCGAGTTTTTCGCCAGCATATCCAGCAGCTTTTGCACATCTTCATGACCGAGTAGCTCCCAGGTATGTTTCTGCAGAATCTGATTCAGGTGGGTGGCGACGACGGTACTGGCATCCACGACGGTGTACCCCAGGGTCTGGGCCTTCTCTTTCTGACTGGCATCAATCCAGACGGCGTCCAGCCCAAAAGCCGGATCCTTGGTTTTGGTGCCGTCGAGCTCGCCAAAAACCTGACCGGGGTTGATCGCCATTTCCCGATCCGGATAGACCTCGGCTTCGGCCAGAGAAACGCCCATCAGGCTGATCCGGTATTTGTTCGGCAGCAGATCCAGGTTGTCCCGAATGTGTACCGAGGGAATCAGAAAACCCATTTCCTGGGAGAGTTTGCGACGCACCCCCTTGATCCGACCGAGCAGCTCGCCGCCCTGCCCCCGATCCACCAATGGGATCAGGCGGTAGCCCACCTCCAGCCCGATAATATCGACAGGCTGCACATCATCCCAGTCCAGCTCCGCCGATTCTTTGGCGGGCGGCAGAGAAGCCTGTCCGGGGTTTGGCGCCGACGGCGTGACGGTCGGCCCGCCACCACCGCCACCGGAAGGACCTCCACCGCCGGGTCGATAGTCATCTTCTTCTACCGCCTCGGGCTGCTGACTGCGCCAGTGAATAAAGTAGGCCAGGCCACCACAGAGAAGGCCCAGGCCGAGAAACGCCACATGAGGCATACCGGGAATAGAGCCCATGAGCAGCAGAACGCCTGAGGCAATAGCCAGCGCTTTTGGGGTCGCGAACATCTGCCCCATGATTTGCTCACGCATGTCCTCGGAGCTGTTGACCCGGGTCACCAAAATCGCCGCCGAGGTCGACAGCAGCAGCGAGGGAATCTGGGCAACCAGACCATCACCAATGGTCAACAGAATGTAATTCTCCAGCGCCGTCGAGAAATCCAACCCGTGCTGAATCATCCCGATGCCGAGCCCGCCAATAATGTTGATCACCAGAATCAGAATGCCGGCGATGGCATCGCCGCGCACGAACTTGCTGGCACCGTCCATGG
>NZ_DGMV01000057.1:0-654 GCF_002388575.1 Marinimicrobium sp. UBA4509 | reverse complement strand
TCGGCGTCAATCGCCATCTGTTTGCCGGGCATGGCATCCAGGGTAAACCGGGCACTCACTTCCGAAATCCGCCCCGCCCCTTTAGTCACTACGACGAAGTTGATGATCATCAGAATCAGAAACACCACCAGACCCACGGCGTAGTTGCCGCCGATGACCACTTCGCCGAACGCCTCGATCACTTTACCGGCGGCGTCGCCACCCTCGTGGCCGTTGAGCAGCACCACCCGGGTGGAGGCGACATTCAGGGCCAGGCGTAAGAGCGTCGCAACCAGCAGGATGGTGGGAAACACCGCGAAGTCCAGTGGGCGCATGGCGTACACGCCCACCAGCAGCACGACGATGGACAGGGCAATGTTGAAGGAGAAGAAGGCGTCGAGCAGTATCGGCGGCACGGGCAGGATCATCATGCCCAGCAGCATGAGCAGCAGCACGGGTATGCCGATGTTGCCACGACCGAGTCCGCGAATATGGTTGAAGGCGGCGCGGCGGTCAATGTTGTTCAGTTGGCTGAAACTGGGAAGTGCCATGTAGGTCGCTTTTTTGACGGTTTCGTTAGTTGACCGTCTTATCGCAAGAAGCGTACCAATTGGTGAAGGATAGTCGGTGGAGAGATTGGTGGTTATCTGAGAGTCCGGCGGCTACGGGGTGAAG
>NZ_DGMV01000006.1:7318-28455 GCF_002388575.1 Marinimicrobium sp. UBA4509 | reverse complement strand
TGGGTTTTCACGTCAAACTAAAGCTCCGATGCGTCGGGCCGATCTGTCATACGATTACCACGGGTGGGGAACGGCGGATGCGCGCCAGAGGCGCTTATCCGCCCTACACAAACTGCTGTGGCCCGGGCAATGTGAACTTTATGAAGGCCGTCGGTCGGCGCCCCAACTGCGGTGGATGCGGTCTTTGACGCGGCTGAGCTCTTCGTCGGTAATATTGGCGAGTTCGCCTCGTTCGAGCGGGTCGTAATGAAAAATGTACAGGCGCGACGCGAACTGCTCAAACGGCAATGAGGACTCGCCAAAGCGCTCGCCATTGCCCGCGGTGCTGACCAATACATCATCTCCCCAATGCTGACCACTGTCATTGTTGGGGTTGAAGAAGTACACCCGCATCACCTCTTTCGGGTCGAGCGCTACCCGCAAAATGGTGATCGCATGCCACCCCACAAACCGTGCAGCGCTGTCAGTGACGGCAATGCCCGCCGGCTGCGGATGGATCAGCGGTTGATTGCCGTTGTAGTATGGATGGTAGCTCGCGTAGAAGTGACGCAGAAAATCATCCAGCTCCCAGAGGTTTCCTGTAGCGACATCCACGTTGATGCGGAACCCTCGACCGGACCACCAGCCGTGAAACTCGGGGTTCACCCAACGGTGTGGATCACCTTCACGCCCGATACAACGGCGCCCCATTTCGGCGTAGATACGGTCCAGGTGTGGCACCACCAGAAGTGAGACCGGATCAAGATCCATGGGGATATCGGCGGCAACCCCGGCTTCACTTTCTCTTGAGGAAATCGGTTGGCCCTCAAAATGAATGATGATTTCATCATCACGCGCCGCCCAGACCACCATCTGCAACAGATAATCCGGATCGTTATAAGCCCACATGGACAGCGCCCGGGCCGACTGACAGGTGGGGTTATTGCCCTGCCCCACGCCCAGCGGTTGCCCCAGCATGCACAACACGCCCTGCATCAGCCAGGCGGTGGCCGACGGCTGTGCGCCGAAAATCATTTCCAGCCGTTGGGTACAATAGGGCGAGACGGGCAGCGCCAGCTGCCGCCAGAGTGCCGGTGCGACCGCCGGTTGGTAGAGAATGCCCCGTTCGAGCATCAAAGCCAGGCCATAGACGCCCTGAGCGGTTTCAGGATGGATGGCTTGGGCGATGATCGCCCGAGCCAGCTCACCGTAACACAGCAAACAATCCCGACCGGTACTGGAGAGCCCCAAAGCTTCGGAAAGCAAGTGGTCCCCGTGCTCCAACAGATGACGTAACAACACCGGGTGATAGGGAGAAACCAGACCGGTATCGTGCATGGCTCGGGCAAAACCCGTCGCCTCGTATTGCAATGCGCCGGCGTCCATCGCCTGAAGGCGCTCCTGATACACCTCCAGGCCCGGATCCTCGCGGCAGGCCTGGGTGGGACCAAACAGGCTGCTGATCAATCGGTCGGCGCCCTGCCCGCTGATACCCAACTCGATGGTCGGATTGACCTGACAGACCGCAATCTGGGTGATCATGCGCTTGACGCTGTCCACCTGAATGGGCCGCTGTTGCAAAATCCGCCAGATTTCCTCAATCAGCTTGTCGATGACGTGTTCGTAGCCAATCCGCTCCGCCAGGTGTCGGTACAGAGATCGGGTAATCAGCGCGAGACGCCCTTGCTGCTCTCTCTCCGCCTCGCTGGGCGTCCCAAAGAGCAGCTCCAGGTTAATGGCCAACACCTGGGTCAGATAATGATGGGCCTGCTCAGAGGACATACCCGGGTGCTGATAATCGCCCAGGGCAATGGCGAGCAGACGCAGCTCGCTGATAGCTTCAATCACCACCGTCGAGGCATCCGGACTTTTCAGCGAGTACGTAGTCAGTGACGGAATCAGGATCTGCGGCTGCGCCCAATCCGACCCCTCAAAGACCCCCGCCTCTTCCAGCCGCTGAGCGCGGGCTTCCAGAAAGGCACAACCACCGTCAAGCAATAGCACTCGCCGGGCAATATCCAGCAGGCGCTGGAGCTTGGTGATCTTGGCAAACTCACGGCTGTCGGCCAGTTGTTCAATCGCTTCGTCCAGCTGGTTTCCCAGGCGGACCAATTTGTCCGCCTCGGCACTGTGGTTCGTTTCCGTTAGGCTCAAGCCGGCCTCCTCAACTCATGCAATGGAGTTGATTATACATAGAAATCCAGCTCTTCCTGGTGTTTGAGCAAATCCCGCATGGTGTAGGGGTCTTCACCAAAAAAGTAAACCAGGCCCCAATGGGTGCCAAAGGCGGTACGTTTGGTGACCGTCTCCTCAACCGGCGGGGTAAGCTCATGGAAATCAAAGTAAGGGTGATCTTCCGTCTCCGCGGGAATTTCCAGTTTGCTGACGACCCGACGGCGCGGGTACACACCGAAACAGCCAGCATGCCCCTTTGCATCAACCACTTCTTTGGGAAAGAATGCCTTGATCTCCTCGTCAGTGGTTTTGGGATCGAACGAAAGAATCAGACCCTGGTAAGCATTGAACCCGTAAGCACGCTCCAACAACTCGAACACTTTGAAACCGGGCGGACGATAGGCCACCTCACCAAAGTACATTTCACCATCGCTGGTGACGAAATATTCAGGATGCACAAATCCGAAATCAATATCAAAGGTTTTGATCAGTTTTTCGATTTGTTGAGTAATCTGGGGCCGGTATTTCTCGAGCTCGGGCGTCGCCGGCACGAACACGGAGTAGCCGAGCGTGACATACTCGGAAATGTTCAGAAAGCAAATCTTTCCGTTGTGAATCCAGGCCTCGACGGCGAATTCCCAGCCATCAAGATGGGACTCCATCAACACGGGAAATTCCTCGTCGGGAATGGTGTCCACTTCATCCGGCGTTCGGATGACCCGATGCCCCAGACAACCGGCTTTATCAAAAGCCTTCAGGTGAATGGGGTCATTGGGGTCCCCGTCCAGTTTCAACAAGGTCTGATTGACCCGTTTCAAAAAGCGCACGACGTCTTCCTTGTCGTGTGCTTCTTCGAAAATTCCCACGCGAATGCCGCCCAGCTGGGCACGACGCTTCATCAGCGCCTTGTCCCGCAACAGCATGGCCTGACCAAACAGGCGCGGGTTATCCAGCAGGACCGAGTTGATTGCACCGGCCCACTCCACGGTTTCTTCAAACAGAGGAATCGCCACATCCACGCCCATATCCTTCAGGGTCTGGGCAATTTCCATGGAACGATCGTTCAGCCGCTCAAAGTTCCAGGGCACGTAGGGGATATCATGCTCTTTGCAGTAAGCTTCGGCCCACTCTGGAGCCACCACCACGTAGCGACGATCGAATTTGTCGGCCGCTTCAATGGCACCCAGGGCCCAGCCCAACAATGCGACGTAACCTTTTTCAGGACTGAAAGTGTGCTTGGAACTCATGGTGGGACTCTCCAGACGTGGCAGTGGTACAACCCCGAGCGCTATCGCACGGGCCCATCTATAAACATAGACAAGAGGCTTGCACTGTACCAGCCATAAGGTCCGGGACACCTATGGTATCGATAGACTTTATAGTTATATGGAGGGAGGGCTGATTTCCGAGTTTGGTGATGGCGGATGCGCCCAAGTAGGGTTATGGCGGATGCGCTCCGCTTATCCGCCCTACGTATGGTGACCGAGAGCGCCTGCCCCCCAATAAAAAAGGCCGGCAAATGCCGGCCTTTTTCAGAACAACCTGACTGACGAATCAGTCCTGGTTCTTCATCTGCGCCTTGATCAGGTCACCCAGAGTGGTGGGCGAAGCCTGCTCGGCGGTTTTGGCGCTGTGCTCTTTAACAGCGGCCTTCTCGTCGGCGACGTCTTTGGACTTCACAGACAAGTTGATGGTGCGGTTTTTGCGGTCAACGCTGATGATCTTGGCTTCAACTTCTTCGCCTTCTTTCAGCACGTTGCGCGCATCTTCCACTTTCTCGCGGCTCAGTTCAGAGGCCTTCAGGTAGGCTTCAACGTCTTCCGCCAGAGTCACGGTCGCACCCTTGGCTTCAACTTCCTTCACAGTACCCTTGATGACGGAACCTTTGTCGTTCTCGGCCAGGTACTCAGAGAAGGGGTCGGTCTCCAGCTGCTTGATGCCCAGAGAAATACGCTCGCGCTCCGGGTCAATGGCCAGAACCACAGTTTCCAGCTCGTCGCCCTTCTTGTACTTGCGTACCGCTTCTTCGCCGGCTTCGTGCCAGGAGATGTCGGACAGGTGAACCAGACCGTCGATACCACCGTCCAGACCGATGAAGATACCGAAATCGGTGATGGACTTGATCTTGCCGCTGATCTTGTCGCCCTTGGCGTAAGTACGAGCGAAGACGTCCCAGGGGTTTTCCTGGCACTGCTTCATGCCCAGGGAGATACGACGACGCTCTTCGTCGATGTCCAGGATCATGACTTCCACTTCGTCGCCCACATTCACGACTTTAGACGGGTGGATGTTCTTGTTGGTCCAATCCATTTCGGAGACGTGAACCAGACCTTCCACACCCTCTTCCAGCTCGGCAAAGCAGCCGTAATCGGTCAGGTTGGTAACCACAGCCTTGACCTTGACGCCTTCCGGGTAGCGACCGGTGATGTTGACCCAGGGATCTTCACCCAGTTGCTTCAGACCCAGAGAAACGCGGTTGCGCTCGCGGTCGAATTTCAGAACTTTGACTTCAATATCGTCGCCGACATTGACGATTTCGCTCGGATGCTTGATGCGCTTCCAGGCCATATCGGTAATGTGCAGCAGGCCGTCAACACCGCCCAGATCTACGAAAGCACCGTAGTCGGTCAGGTTCTTGACGATACCTTTGATGGTCATACCCTCTTGCAGGGTAGCCAGCAGCTCTTCGCGCTCTTCGGAGTTGGCTTGCTCCAGAACGGCACGACGAGACACCACAACGTTGTTGCGACGCTGGTCCAGCTTGATGACCTTGAATTCCAGCTCTTTACCTTCGAGGTGGGTGGTGTCGCGCACGGGGCGAACGTCTACCAGAGAGCCCGGCAGGAAGGCACGGATGCTGGATACATCCACGGTGAAGCCACCTTTGACCTTACCGTTGATAACGCCTTTGACCACTTCGTCAGCAGAGTGAGCGGCTTCCAGCACTTTCCAGGCTTCAGCGCGCTTGGCTTTTTCGCGAGACAGGCGGGTTTCACCGAAACCGTCTTCTACGGTTTCCAGTGCGACCTGTACTTCGTCGCCGATTTGCAGTTCCAGCTCGCCGTCTTCGTTCAGGAATTGGCTGGCCGGGATTACGCCTTCAGACTTGAGGCCGGCGTGTACCGTTACCCAGTCTTTGTCGACGTCGATGACAACACCGGTCACGATGGTACCCGGCTGCATATCGACGGATTTCAGGCTCTCTTCAAACAGTTCAGCAAAACTTTCGCTCATGGACATTCATGCTACCTTTTAGTACCCGATCGATCCGCTTGTCTGTGGTGCGGTGTCACGGGTTTACCGTACTGCCAGTGGTACGGGTCAGTTTATGAAAGAGACAGGATCCGGCTTTCAAAGCTGGCGCCAGCCGGGCTGCCCATGCCAGGGTCTGTACACATTGGTCTGGATACACGCTCTAGCAAGCGCGGCAGGCTAGCAGATTGAAAGGCAATTGGCAAGGATAGGGACTCATTCGAGCCTTTTTACCTTAATACTCGAATTCGATGGAGGGGCGAGTCCGGGCCAAGAAGGGGAACACCCTCCCAAGACACGCCGTGAACCCATCCCTGGGGGCTCGCCTCGCGGAGTCCCTCCGCTTACGGTCTTGCAACAACACCCCGGGGCTCGCCCCTGTTATGGAGCGACCTTGTTGACCCAACTACAGGATATACCGACTCAGGTCCTCATCCTTCGCCAGTTCACCCAACTGCTTCTGCACGTAATCGGCGTCGATTTCCACGCTGGTCTGCTGGCTGCCGGAGTCGAAGGAGACGTCTTCGAGGAGGCGTTCGAGCAGGGTGTGGAGGCGGCGGGCGCCGATGTTTTCGGTGCTTTCGTTGACTTCGAAGGCGGTCTCCGCAATGCGGCGGATGCCGTCGGGTTTGAAGACCACTTCGACGCCTTCGGTTTTGAGCAGCGCCTGGTGTTGTTCGGTCAGGGAGGCGCTGGGTTCGGTGAGGATGCGTTCGAAGTCATCCGGGGTCAGGGCGTTGAGTTCGACGCGGATGGGCAGTCGGCCCTGTAGCTCCGGAATCAGGTCCGAAGGCTTGCTCAGGTGGAAGGCGCCCGAGGAGATGAACAGGATGTGGTCGGTTTTGATCATCCCGTGTTTGGTGCTCACGGTGCAGCCTTCAATGAGCGGCAGCAGGTCGCGCTGGACGCCTTCGCGGGAGACGTCGGCGCCGCTGGTTTCGCCTTTTTTGGCGACTTTGTCGATTTCATCGATAAAGACGATGCCGTTCTGTTCGGCCGCTTTGATGGCGTCGGCTTTGACTTCTTCGTCGTTGATCAGGCGGGCGGCTTCTTCTTCCTGAAGCTGTTTGAAGGCCTGCTTGACGGTCATTTTGGTGGTCTTCTTCTTGTCTTTGGACAGGGAAGAAAACATGTTCTGCAGCTGGCTGGTCATGTCCTCCATACCGGGAGGGGCCATGATCTCCACGCCCATGGGGGTGCTGGCGACATCGATTTCGATTTCTTTCTCGTCCAGCTCACCCTCGCGCAGTTTTTTGCGGAAGATCTGGCGAGTGCCGGATTCGCCGGTGTTTTCGGTGTCGCCGCCACGGGCCGGGGGCAGCAGTACGTCCAGGATGCGCTCTTCGGCGGCTTCGGCGGCGCGGTGCTGGACGGTTTTCATGGCCTGTTCGCGGTGCATCTTGATGGAGATGTCCACCAGGTCGCGGATGATGGATTCCACGTCGCGGCCGACGTAGCCGACCTCGGTGAATTTGGTCGCCTCGACCTTGATGAAGGGCGCGTGGGCCAGCTTGGCCAGGCGGCGGGCGATTTCGGTTTTACCGACCCCGGTGGGGCCGATCATCAGGATGTTTTTGGGGGTGATTTCGGCGCGCAGGTTTTCATCCACCTGCATCCGGCGCCAGCGGTTGCGCAGGGCGATGGCCACGGCTCGCTTGGCTTCGTTCTGGCCGATGATGTGTTTGTCCAGTTCGTGGACAATTTCCCGGGGGGTCATGTTTGACATAACGGACTCGTCAGTTCGTCAGGCCAGCGAGGCTCAGTAGTCGAGGGTCTCGATGGTCTGGTTGTGATTGGTGTAGATGCAGATGTCGCCGGCGATGGTCAGTCCTTTTTCGACGATACTTTGGGCATCCAGTTCGGTGTTATCGAGCAGGGCGCGGGCGGCGGACTGGGCGAAGGCGCCACCGGAGCCAATGGCAATCAGGTCATCTTCCGGCTGAATGACATCGCCGTTACCGGTAATGATCAGGGACGCTTCGGCGTTGGCCACTGCCAGCAGGGCTTCCAGGCGGCGCAGGGCCCGGTCGGTGCGCCAGTCTTTGGCCAGTTCCACAGCGGCGCGGGTCAGTTGGCCGTTGTGGGCTTCAAGCTTGGCTTCAAAGCGCTCGAACAGGGTGAAGGCATCGGCGGTGCCGCCGGCGAAGCCCGCGATCACCTGATCTTTGTACAGGCGGCGAACCTTGCGGGCGTTGCCTTTCATGATGGTGTTGCCCAACGACACCTGCCCGTCGCCGCCAATGGCGACCTGGCCGTTGCGGCGCACGGAGAGAATCGTGGTTCCTCGGTATTGTTCCACAAGCCATCCTTTATCAATGCAATAAGTATGAAGTCTGAATGGCAGAAGTGGGGGCTGGGCCCCGGGATTTCAAGCAAGCAAGGGAGGCGGACGGGCGGTTATTGTTTCTTCCGCTTGAGCACCAGCGCGTGGTAGTCGTTGGACACCAGGGTAGAGCGGGCGCTGGCCAGGCGGGACTGGTTGCTGAATGGTCCCACCAGCACCCGGTGCCAGGTCTCGTTGTTGTTCAGAGTTACCTGCTCGGTGTAGGCGTCCAGGTTCAGCAGCAGCAACTGGGCGCGCAGGCTGTCCGCTTCGGTGGCCTTGCGGAAGGAGCCCACCTGCAGGATGAATTCGTCCCGGTTGGCGGTGTCGTTTTGCTCGGCATTTGCCTGGCTCTCGCTGGGCTCGGTCGCCGGGACGATCACTTCGCTCTCTCGCAGCAGCTTGTAGAAATCGAAGCGCGGTTTGGGGTTGCTGGGCTCGGCCTGGGGCTCCACCGGCTGCGCGGTCTGGGTTTCTTGGGTCGCGGTGTCCGCCGGGTCGGTTTCCGGGACCTCGACATCGGTCAGGCGCATCAGAAACACGATAAAGCCCCCGAGCACCGCCCCGGTAAACAGCCACACCCAGCCGGGCACCTGGCTCTTGGGCCGGTTGCGACGGGGGGCAGGACGATTTTTCTTGGCGTAGTCTCGGGTCATGATCGCGTTGCTTTCCAGTGGTCACAGCGCGGCAATTGTACCCATCGCCGACCCGCCCGGCCAGTGGTCTTTGGGGCGGGCGAACACTAGCCCATATCCTGTGGGTCGACATCAATGGACCAGCGATTGCGCTTGGCCAGGGCGTGCTGCTCCATTTCCGGGGCCAACTGGCTCAACAGCTTTTGCAGTGCTCCCCGGTTGGCCGCATTGACTTGCAACTGGTAGCGGAACCGGTCACCGCGCTTTTCCAGCATGGCGGGCAAAGGCCCCAGATAGCCCAGCTCGTGACCGGGTGGGTGACGCTGCTCGGCCAGGGCTCGAACCTGTTTGAGGAAGGCGACCGCATTTTCCGGTCGCTTGGACTCGGCGCGGATCAGCGCCATGTGCCGGAACGGGGGCAGCCCTGTCAGGCGCCGTTCACTGAGAATCAGCTCGGCAAAGGCGTGATAGCCCCGCTCGAGCAGGGTGCGCACCAGAGGATGCTCGGCGTGGTGGGTCTGAATGATGACCTGCCCCGGTTTGTCCGCGCGCCCGGCCCGTCCGGCGACCTGAAGCAATAACTGGCCCATGCGCTCGGGGCCGCGAAAGTCGGTACTGAACAGACCGGCATCCGAGTCGAGAATGACCACCAGCGTCACGTCGGCAAAGTGATGGCCTTTGGCCAGCATCTGGGTGCCCACCAGAATGCAGGGGTCGCCCCGGTGAACTTCCTCAACCAGATCGCGGAATGCGTTTTTCTGGCGAGTGGAGTCCCGGTCGACCCGCAGCACCCGGGTGTCAGGGAAGTGTCGTTGCAGGGCTTCTTCACTGCGTTCGGTGCCCTGGCCGAGCGGCTGCAGGCGGGTGCTCTTGCAGGATGGGCAGGCCCGGGGCACCGCGCGCTGATGGTCGCAGTGGTGGCAGTGCAGATGGCGCGGAGTCTGGTGCAGGGTCAGGCGGGTGTCGCAGTGGCGGCACTCGGCCAGCCAGCCGCAGTCCGGGCATTCCAGTGTGGGGGCGTAGCCGCGTCGGTTGAGAAAGACCAGAACCTGGTTGCCCGCATCGAGGGTGGTGCGAATCCGCTCCAGGGTATCGCGGCTGAAGCCTTCATCCAGGGGCTGGCGGCGAATATCCTGAGTGAGCAACTCCGGTGCCCGGGCATTGCCGGCCCGGTGGGTCAGGCGCAGGTAATGGTAGCGGCCGGTGCGCGCGTTGTGCAGGCTTTCCAGCGACGGCGTGGCGCTGCCCAGAATCAGTGGAATGTTCAGGCGGTGGGCGCGGAGGGCGGCCAGGTCCCGGGCCGAGTAGCGAAAACCGTCCTGCTGCTTGAAGGAGCTGTCGTGCTCTTCGTCCACAATGAGGATGCCCAGATCAGCCATGGGGGTGAAAATGGCGGAGCGGGTGCCGATCACGATCCGGGCTCGACCGTCCCGGGCCTGCAGCCAGGCATCGAGCCGCTCGCGGTCATTCATGCCCGAATGCAGGGCCACCACGGGTTGGGCGAAGCGGCGCTGAAAGCGGGCCAGGGTCTGGGGTGTCAGGCCAATTTCCGGTACCAGTACCAGGGCCTGTCGACCTTGAGCCAGGGTGCGGGCGATGGCCTGCAGGTAAATCTCGGTTTTGCCGCTGCCGGTGGTGCCGTCGAGCAGGCTGATGTGAAAGCCGTCCTCTGGAATCTGGGCCAGGGCGGCGGCCTGCTCATCGCTGAGCGTAAGCGGGGTATCCCTCAGAATATTGGGTTCCGGCGATGGTGTGAGCACTTGCTCACGGCTGAATACCAGTCCCTTGTCTTCCAGTGTCTTGACGTGGCTGCGGGCGATGCCCAATGCCGCCAGGTCCGCCCGGTTCAATGCCCCCCGTTGTTGCAGGGCGGCGAGCAGTTCCGCCTGGCGAGGGGCCCGCTTCAGGGCGCCCTCGGGGAGGCCTTTGCCTTCGGTGGTCAGTTGCCAGTAGGGCTCGCCTTTCTCCCGGTCGGGCTCGCCCTGGCGCAGCAGCACCGGTAGGGCCGTGTGCAGGGCGTCGCCAATGGGGTGCTGATAGTAATCGGCCGCCCAGAGGCACAGGCGCCACAGATCGTCCGGCAACAGTGGCTTGGTGTCGAGCAGGGCCTCGGCCGGGCGCAAGTTCTGCAGCGGGAGTGATGACTCACTTTTTACCCGGAGAATGAGCCCGATCAGACGCTGGTTGCCGAAGGGCACCCGTACCCGTTGCCCCGGCTTCAGCAGGGTGGTGTCTACCCCTTCTGGCGGCAGGTAATCAAACCGGCGGCGCAGCGGTGTGGGCAGGGCGATTTCCAGAACAGTAGGGGCGGCCATGTACTCCCGTCGCGTGGTTGAATTCAAAAGGCGCCCAGAATAACCGATTGACGGCCCCTTTGGCAGCGCTCGTGCCTGTACGAAAAATGCTCTAAAGTCCTTGCGTTGCCGGGTGTTTCTGGTATTATGCCCAGCTCTCAAAACCAGCCGTATCCATTAACCGTTGTGCGGTGCTCGGCAAAATCCTGCGTTCCAGATGGGCTCAGGTCGACTGAGTGGCGGCACAAAGATGAAAGGCATTCACCATGAAAGCTGATTTACACCCCAAATACGAAGACGTAACTGCGACCTGCAGCTGCGGCAATACCATCAAGACCCGCTCTACTCTGGGTAAAGATTTCCTGGTTGACGTTTGTTCAGAATGTCACCCCTTCTACACCGGTAAGCAGAAAGTGGTAGACACCGGCGGCCGTATCGATCGCTTCAAGAAGCGTTTCGGCAGCCGCATCGCCGCCAAATAAGGCGATTGGCATGGCCCTTGGGCCCTTGCTGATAAGCGACATGAAAACGCCGGGGGCGAGAGCCCTCGGCGTTTTTTTATGGAGAGCCTTCAGCGTATTTTCCTGCAGAGCCTTCAGCGTATTCTCTTATAAAACCCGCGGCGTTTTTTTGGGTGCCCTACTGGCCCTGAGCGCGTTTCCCGGCGCTGCCTGCCCCTTGCCGGAGGGGCTTGAGCACGAGTCGGTACAGGTGGCTGGGGTTCATGACGGCGACAGCGTACGCCTGGCCGATGGGCGCCGGGTGCGCCTGATTGGCATCAACGCGCCGGAGTTGGCGCGCGAGGGGCGGCCCGCAGAGCCGCTGGCAAAAGCAGCGCGCGAGGAATTAAAAAAACAGCTTGTTGAGAGTGAGGTTCTGCTGGTCCAGGATCAGGAGCGGCACGACCACTACGGCCGCACCCTGGGACACCTGTTCACCCTGGAGGGAAAGAGCCTGGAAGCCGCCCTGTTGCGTCAGGGGCTGGGTTTTCATATCGCGATACCGCCGAACATGACCTTGGCCTCCTGCCTGTCTGAGGCGGAAGGTGAGGCGCGGGCGGCGTCCCGTGGGGTGTGGGCCGAGAACCAATGGCCGGCCCTTGAGGCGAGCGGCCTGACCTTGCAGGACACCGGTTTTCAGCGAATCCGTGGAACGATCACGGATGTCAGCCGAGGCGGTGGCTCGGTCTGGCTGGAGCTTGACGGGCCCCTCGTACTGAAGGTGCCCGATTCCGTGTGGTCGTCCAGTCCGGTTCTGGCGCCCGGTCAGAGGATCGAAGTTCGGGGCTGGGTGACCAGTCGCGCCGGAAGCCGTGCGGTTCGCCGCGGGTTCAAACCGCTGGTCCTGTCCGTACCGTCCGGCTTCGCCATCGAGCGACCGGCTGCGGGCCGCCCCTAAAACAGCTCCTCCGGCAGTCGTTCGCTGTCACTGCTGCCATTGCCGTTGCCATTATCGTTGTACGGCGGTACCTCTTCGGCACGGAAAATCTCAAAGATCGCATCCGGGTCCCCGGGCTGAGCCCGCTGGCCATTCTCTGGGTCAATGCGCACGGTCACGATGCCTTCGGGTTGCGGTGCCGGGCGGTCCGGCTTACCGGCAAGTGCGCTCCGCATGTAATCAATCCAGATCGGCAGTGCGGCCGTGCCGCCGTACTCGCCTCGACCCAGCGGCGTGTTCTGGTCGAAGCCCAGCCAGGCGACGGTGACCAGGTCGGGGTTGTAACCGGCGAACCAGGCATCACGTGGGCCGTTGGTGGTACCGGTTTTGCCGGCGAGGTCCGCCCGGTCCAGCACTCTGGCTCGACGGCCGGTACCTCGGGCCACGACGTCGCGCAGCATCGAGTCTATGATGAACGCGGTGCGCTCACCCAGCACTCGTGGGGCGATGGGGAGCGGCTCCAGGGTCGCTTCGTCTTCATCCAGCAGCGCCAGTTGGGCGGGTTGCTCTGGCGCCAGGCGTTCGTCCGGGCCGGTCTCGGCCGCGCGTTCGGGCTCGCTGGCGTAGATGTCGGCGATCAGGCTGACCGGCTCTTCCTCTTCTTCCTGCTCGCGCTCACAGTCTTCGCAGACGGTGGCGGGGCGAGCGACATGCAGCGCTTCACCGTGATCATCGTCAATGCGTTCAACCAGATAGGGTGCAATGCGGAAGCCGCCGTTGGCGAAGATGGCGTAACCGCGCGCCATATCCATGGGGGTCAGGGCGTGACTCCCCAATGCCAGGGACAGGTTGCGCGGCAAGGCCTCGCGGTCAAAGCCAAACTTCTCGAGCGTGTCGAGGAGCGCCGGCAGGCCGATGCTGCGCAGCACCCGGATCGAGACCAGGTTGCGGGAGCGGTACAGCGCTTCCCTCAACCGGGTCGGCCCGAGGAAGGTGCCGCCGTCGTTCTCCGGACGCCAGGCGCCTTCCAGGCTGGCGTCTTCGATGACAATGGGGGAATCGTTGACGATGGTCGCCGGGGTAAAGCCATTCTCCAGCGCGGCGGTATAAACAAATGGCTTGAAGCTGGACCCGGGTTGGCGGGCCGCCTGCAGGGCGCGATTGAAATTGCTCTGGCGGAAGTCAAACCCGCCCACCAGCGAGCGCACGGCACCATCGCGCGGGTCGAGGCTGACCAGCGCGGCCTGGGCCTGGGGGAGCTGACGCAGGTGCCATACGCCGCCGATCTGGCGCAGGCGGATCAGGTCGCCGATCGCCAGGACATCGCTTGCGCTCTCGGGGAGTGGGCCGCGGGCGTTTTCGTTGAGATAGCGGCGCGCGGTGGACAGGCTCTGATCCCATCCCAGCTCAATGGTGTCTCCATTGGCCAGCAGGATCTCGGCCGAGCGCTCTTCCAGCGAGAGCACCAGGCCGGGGAGCAGGCCGCCGTAGACCGGGGTGTCCGAAAGCAGTTCCTGCCAACTGGACAGGTCTTCCGGGCGCTCGCCGAGTTGTTGTTCGGGGCCGCGATAGCCGTGGCGCCAATCGTAGGTCAGCAGCCCGTCAACCACCGCCTGCTGAGCCGCCGCCTGATAGTCGCTGTGGATCGTGGTATAGACCTTGTAGCCGGCGTTATAGGCGTTCTCGCCAAACCGGTCCACAGCCTCGCGTCGGGCCAGCTCGGCGACATAGGGTGCATAGAGTTCCAGGGTGGCGCCGTGGTAGCGGGCGTCATCCGGCGTGTTCACAGCGACGTCGTAGGTGGCCTGATCAATATGCCCCAGCTCCAGCATGCGGCCGAGAATCCAGTTGCGCCGGATCATGGCCCGTTCGAGGTTGGCCAGGGGGTTGTAGGCCGAGGGTGCCTTGAGAACGCCCACAATCATGGCCCATTGATGAAGTTCCAGCTCGTCGATGTCCTCGCCGTAGTAAATTTGGGCCGCAGCCTGAATACCGTAGGCGCGATTGCCGAAGAACATTTTATTGCTGAACAGCTCAAGAATTTCCTGTTTTGTGAGCTCGTTCTCAATCTGAAGAGCCAGCAGGATCTCATTGAATTTACGGGAAAAAACCTGTTCCCGGCTCAGGAAAAAATCCCTGGCCAACTGCATCGTGAGGGTGCTTCCCCCCGATTGAATCTCACCTGTTTTCAATAATTGTGACGCGGCTCGCAAAAGTCCGCGAATAGATACGCCCGGATGGTCGTAAAATTCCGCATCTTCGGCGGATAATAACGCTTTAATGTAAAGGTCAGGCAGCTCTTCGAACGAAACCGGTGTGCGACGCTGTTCACCAAACTCGCCAATCAGCTTGCCGTCGCTTGAATAAACCCTCAGCGGGGTCTGTAATTGAACTTGCCTGAGGCTCTCCACGGGGGGCAGTTTGGGGCTTAGATAGAGGTACAACCCCGCCAAAACGGTGAGGGAGGCGCCAGCTCCGGCGATAAACAACCAGAAAAGCAGGTTCAGATAAGACTTTTTGATAGGCATTTTTTCTATGAGAATTAATAAGTTAGCGAAAATGGCGGCAAGTCGCCGCATTATACGGGCTTTTTGCCTGTTTACATATGCGCGGTCTTGTTGCAGGCTTAACTTAAAGTCCTATAACATAAACTTCCTCTAAGTTACGGATATAGATAGAAAAATGGGCATTCTAAGCTTCCTGGAAAAAAGGGCGAAGCCGGTCTTGGGGTTGGACATCAGTTCAACGTCGGTCAAGCTTCTGGAGCTCAGCCGACACGGTGATCGCTACCGGGTGGAGACCTATGCCGTACGTCCGCTGCCCCCCGGGGCGGTGGTCGAGAAAAACATCAACGACCCCGAAGCGGTCGCCGATGTGGTCCGCACGGTGGTCAAGCAATCCAAAACCAAGCTCAAGCACGCGGCCGTGGCGGTTGCCGGTTCTGCCGTGATCACCAAAATGATCGACATGCCGGCGGGTCTCAGCGACGACGCCATGGAGACTCAGATCTCTATAGAGGCCGATCAGTATATTCCGTTCCCTCTGGAGGAGGTTGCCATCGATTTCGAGGTGCAGGGCGAATCGCCCCGCAACCCCGAGCAGGTGGAAGTTCTGCTGGCAGCCTGTCGGCGGGAGAATATCGATCTGCGGGTCAACGTTCTGCAACTGGCCGACCTTCAGGAAGAAGTGGTCGATGTGGAGGCCTATTCCATGGAGCGGGCCTTCGGCCTGGTCGCGGAGCAACTGGAAGACCAGGATGGTCAGGTCGTTGCGGTGATCGACATCGGGGCGACCATGACCACACTGAGCGTTCTGGTGGACGGCCGCACAGTTTATACCCGCGAGCAGCTGTTCGGTGGCAAGCAACTGACCGAGGAAATCCAGCGGCGCTACGGCCTGTCCATGGAAGAAGCCGGGCTGGCGAAGAAGCAGGGCGGTCTGCCGGATGATTACGAGTCAGAAGTGCTCGGCCCCTTCAAAGAGGCCGTGGTCCAGCAGGTGACCCGCTCGCTGCAGTTTTTCTTTTCCGCCAGCCAGTACAACGATGTGGACTACATCGTGCTCGCCGGTGGTGTCGCGTCCATGGAGGGCCTGGTCGGGCTGATTGAAGAGAAGCTCGGTACTCAGACTCTGGTGGCCAACCCCTTTGCCAATATGTCGGTGTCCTCGAAAGTGAACGCGGTCGCGTTGGCCAATGACGCCCCCTCGATGATGATCGCGGCCGGCCTGGCGCTGAGGAGTTTCGACTGATGGCAAGAATCAACTTATTGCCCTGGCGGGAAGCCTACCGCCAGGAGAAGAAAAAAGAGTTCCTCGGCATCCTGGTGGGGGTTTTGATTCTCGCGGGTCTGGTGGCCTACTTGTGGGTATCGAGCATTCAGTCCTCGATTTCCGACCAGGAAGCCCGCAACCGACTCCTCAAGACCGAAATTTCGGCTCTGGAAGCGGCGGTGGCCGAGATCCGGGAGCTGCGAGAGAAGCGCGAAGAGTTGCTGGCCCGCATGCGGGTGATTCAGGACCTGGAAGGCAAGCGGCCGGTCATCGTGCGCTACTTCGATGAAATGGTGCGTGCCGTCCCCGACGGGGTCTATCTGAACCGGCTGGAGCGCCAGGGCGAAGTGATCCTGCTCGAAGGGATCGCCGAGTCCAATAATCGGGTCTCCAGTTTTATGCGCAATCTTGATGAGTCCGACTGGTTCGCGGCGCCGAACTTGAGCTCGGTGACTGCCGCACCGGAGCAGGGTGAGCAGGCAAATGCCTTCAGAATGTCGGTACGCACCTCGGCGCCGGCAGATCAGGCCGGTGTTGATGAGGGAGGAAACTGATCATGGCATTTTCCGATACTCTGGAGCAGTTGAAAAACTTTGATGTCAACGACATCGATTTTGAGCGCATTGGCGTCTGGCCCCTGCCGGGCAAAATCTTCGTCTGTGTGCTGCTGGTGGTCGTGGTTTTTGCGCTGACCTATTACCTGAAGGTCAAGGATCTGAATACCCAGCTCGATCGCGTGGTTGCTGAAGAAACCAATCTGCGCCAGACGTTCGAGACCAAGAGTTTCCAGGCCGCCAACCTGGAAGAGTACCGGGCGCAGATGGTTGAAATGGAAAAGTCCTTCGGTGCCTTGCTCTCTCGGTTGCCCAGTGACACTGAGGTGCCGGGTCTGCTGGAAGATATTGATGCCCGTGGGTCTGAAAGCGGACTGGACATCAACAGTATCCGCCTGGAGTCCGAGCAGCAATCCGAGTATTACGTGGAGCTGCCCATCAGCATTGACGTTGAAGGCGGCTATCACGACCTGGGCACATTTGTCAGTGGTGTTGCCGGCATGCCGCGCATCGTGACGCTGCACAACTTCACGATTGCTCGCCAACAAGACAGCGGCACGCTGACCATGCAGATCGGGGCGAAGACCTATCGCTATAAGTCACAGGATGAATCTAGTGATGAATAGAATTATAACGTTTACCAGTTTAGCCATCTGTCTGGCCGCGCTGACCGCCTGTGGTAGTTCATCCGATCACCGCGACCTGCAGCAGTATATCCAGCAGACCAAGGCCCGCCCGGCGGGGCAGATCGAGCCCCTGCCGGCGTTCCAGCCATACCGGCCGTTTAGCTACAGCGCCATGACCCTGCGCAGCCCGTTTGATCCGCCGGCCCGGGAAGAGGAGCGGCGGGTGCAGCTAAGTGGTAAACAGGTTCAGCCGGATCTGAATCGGGAAAAAGAGTATCTGGAAAGCTTTAACGTGGCCAACCTGACCATGGTCGGCACCTTGACCAAAAACGGTCAGCTTTGGGCGTTGATCAACGACGGCCAAGGCGGTGTTCACGCGGTCACGGAGGGTAATTACCTGGGTAAAAATCATGGACGCATCGTGTCCGCATCGCGGTCACAGCTTGAACTTTTGGAAATCGTCGCCGATGGCGCCAACGGCTGGGTCGAGCGTCCCAGAATTATTGAATTACAAGAAAAGGAATAGGCCATCATGCGAGCACTGTGCTTATTGGGGTTAACCATGCGAAATCTAGCCTTGTTACTGGTCTGTCTGGCGCCTTCCCTTGTGTGGGCCAAGTCACTGAACAATATCCAGTTCTCGGAGTTGCCGGGGGAGCGATTCGAAGTCCGTTTGGGCTTCGATGACATGCCGCCGGAACCCGAGGGCTACACCATCGAGCAGCCGGCACGTATCGTGCTCGACTTCCCGGAGGTAACCAGCGCACTGGAACAGCGGCGTTTCCCCCTGTCGTTCGAGAACAGCAAGAGCGCGCTGGTGCTTAGTTCCCAAGGCCGCACGCGCCTGATTCTGAACCTCAGTGAGCTGACCACTTACAGTGCACGGGTGGACGGTAATACCTATGTGCTCGAGGTGGGCGCGGCCCAGGGCGGCTATGTTTCCCGCCCCGCACAGGCGACCAGCGTTGCGGGCGACCGTCAGTCGCAAACGGCCCCCCGCGCCGACAGTGAACCTCGGGTCACCAATATCGACTTCCGTCGTGGTGAGGAAGGCGAAGGCCGAGTTATCATCAACCTGTCCGATGACAACATCAGTGCCGATGTCACCGAAACGGCCAAAGGCATTGAGCTTGAGCTGGGTGGGGTCAATTTGCCGGAAGCGCTCCGCCGTCGTCTCGACGTGGTGGATTTCGCCACCCCTGTGACCATGGTGTCGGCCTCTCAGGACCGCCGCGGAACCATCCTGAATATTGATGCCAATGGCGAATATGACTACATGGCCTACCAGGCCGACAATGAGTATGTCATCAGCGTGAAGCCGTTGACCGAGCGGGAAATTGAAGCGCGGGATCAGGAGTTCAGTTACACCGGCGACAAACTGTCCCTGAACTTCCAGGACATCGAAGTGCGCAGTGTACTGCAGATCATTGCCGACTTTACCGACCTCAACCTTGTGGCCAGTGATACGGTCCAGGGCCGGATTACCCTGCGTCTGGATAATGTGCCCTGGGATCAGGCGCTGGATCTGGTGTTGAAAACCAAAGGCCTCGACAAGCGTCAGAACGGCAATGTTCTGATGGTGGCGCCGGCGGCCGAGATCGCTGAGCGTGAGCGTCAGGAGCTCGAGTCCCGTCAACAGTTGGAAGAGCTGGCACCGCTGCGCACCGAGTACATTCGGGTTCGCTACGCCAATGCCCGGGAGATGTTTGAACTGTTCCGTGGTGAGGAAGGCGAGGGTGGCCGCAGTGGTGGCTTATCGGGTGGTCAGGGCGGTAACCGCGCGACTGGCAGTGTTCTGTCCGAGCGGGGTGATGCGATCGTCGATGAGCGCACCAACTCCATCATCATCACCGATACCGCTGATCGTATCGAAGCCTTCAAGCGCCTGGTGGAACAGATTGATATTCCGATCCGCCAGGTGATGATCGAGGCCCGTCTGGTGATTGCCAACACCGATTTCCGTCGTGAAATGGGGGTTCGCTGGGGTGGCGTCGGCTTTGATCGCTCCTCCGATACGCTGGTCGAAGTGGCGGGCTCCACAGCCGGTCTCGACTCTAACCCGGGCTCGCCCGCCGAGTGGCTCACCGGAACCGGCACACTGGATCTGGAAGAGAACATGATGGTGGACCTGGGGGTCGACAATTCGGCCGGTAGCTTCGCGTTCAGCGTTCTGTCCGACAGTGCCTTTATCGACCTGGAGCTGTCCGCTCTGGAGAACAACGGTCAGGCCGAGATTGTCTCCCAGCCCAAGGTGATCACCGGAGACAAGCAGCAGGCGACCATTATGTCCGGCACGGAAATTCCCTATCAGGAAGCCTCGGCCAGTGGTGCGACCACCACAGCGTTCAAAGAAGCCGTGTTGAAGCTCGATGTCACACCCCAGATTACCCCCGATAACCGCATCATCATGGACCTTGTGATCAATCAGGATTCTGTTGGCGCTCTGAACCAGGCCTCCGGTATTCCCACCATTGATGTGACCGAGGTGATGACCAAAGTGCTGGTGCAAAATGGCCAAACGGTCGTGCTCGGTGGTATCTTCCAAGTTGAACAGGTCAAGGGCGAGGACAAGGTTCCGTTCCTGGGCGACATCCCGGTACTGGGACGTATGTTCAAGCGGGACATTACCAGTCAGGAAAAACGCGAGCTGTTGGTGTTCATTACCCCCAAAATCATGGCCGATACTTTAACTGACTGATCCATGCCCAATAATGTGTTTCTGGTCGGCCCCATGGGGGCCGGCAAATCAACCATCGGCCGCCTTCTGGCGGCCGAGTTGAAAGTCCCCTTCTATGACAGCGACCGTGTGATTGAGCAGCGCACCGGTGCCGATATCCCCTGGATTTTTGATGTCGAAGGCGAGTCTGGTTTTCGTGATCGCGAGTCGGCGGTTCTGGCCGAGCTGGCCGAGGAGCCCGGCGCCGTGATTGCCACCGGAGGCGGCATCATATTGCGCCCCGAAAATGCCGAGGTGATGCACCGCGGTGGCCGCGTGTGCTACCTGACCGCTTCGGTGGAACACTTGGTAGAGCGCACCGCCAAGGACAAAAAGCGCCCGCTGTTGCAGGTGGACAACCCCCGCCAGAAAATCGTCGAGTTGCTTGAGCAGCGCGACCCTCTGTACCGGGCGGTAGCGGACTGGGTGGTGGTGACCGACCGACGCCCGCCGAAGGTGGTGGCGCGGGATATTGCCGAACGTCTAGGCCAGGATTGAGCTCGGTTAAAGTTTCGGACGGTGTGCTAAGATGAGGGTTTTCCGACAACCCGAACGCAGTGCCGACTATGCAAACTCTGACCGTTGATCTCGCCGATCGCAGCTACCCGATTCATATTGGCGAGCAGCTCCTGAAGAACCGGGAGCTGCTGGTACGCCACGTGCGCGCCAAGCAGGTATACATCGTCACCAACGATACCATCGCGCCGCTTTACCTGCCCGCTCTGATCGAACTTCTCGACGGCTATCAGGTCGATACTACCGTGTTACCCGACGGAGAATCGTTCAAGAATCTGGAGACGCTGAATCAGATTTTTGATGGTCTGCTCGAGGCTCGACACAATCGTACGACGACCATCATGGCCTTGGGCGGTGGTGTCGTGGGTGACATGGCGGGCTTCGCCGCTGCGTGTTATCAGCGTGGAGTGGATTTCATTCAGTTGCCGACCACCCTGTTATCCATGGTGGACTCCTCTGTGGGGGGCAAGACCGGTGTCAATCACCGGCTCGGCAAAAACATGATCGGCGCTTTCTATCAGCCGCAAGCGGTGATCGCGGACATGTCCGTGCTGGAATCTCTACCTCCGCGCGAGCTGTCGGCGGGTATCGCCGAGGTGATCAAATACGGCCTGATATCCGATCGGGAATTTTTTGAATGGCTGGAGTCGAATCTGCCCGATCTCCTGGCGCGGGACCCTAAAGCGATGGCCTATGCCGTCAAGCGTTCTTGTGAGAACAAGGCGCAGGTTGTGGCCCGGGATGAGCGAGAAGGTGGGCTGCGCGCCATTCTCAACCTGGGGCATACCTTTGGCCATGCGATTGAAACCCATCAGGGCTATGGCGTCTGGTTGCATGGTGAAGCAGTCGCCGCAGGTATGGTGATGGCGGCAGACCTGTCCCATCGACGAGGGGCCATTACGGCTGACGAGCTGGACCT
>NZ_DGMV01000006.1:0-7236 GCF_002388575.1 Marinimicrobium sp. UBA4509 | reverse complement strand
CCTGCTGGAGCGGGCCCACCTGCCGGTGAAAGCACCGGCCAGCATGACTCCCGACGATTTCCTGCAGTTGATGGGGGTGGATAAAAAAGTGGTCGACGGTCGGCTGCGGTTGGTGTTGCTGAGCAAACTCGGCGAAGCGTTGATCACCAGCGATATCGAACAGGATCTATTACAGGAAACATTTGCAGCCTGTCGGGCGGATGAACATACCGCGCCACCGGGCGCCTAGCGACAATCCTTTCCGGGAGAGCGTTTATGAACACCGACCCAACAGACAGCTCGGAGCACGACAACCTGGCGGGTCAATCGGCCGCCCCGGAATCCCCTGTGGCGGATTATCGTCAATACTACGGTTTGAGTGAAGATCCCTTCCGGGATGACCCGGAATTTGCGTTCTTTGGCGGCGGTGGCCGACGCGCTCTGCTCGAACAGTTACAGCACCTGTGTCAGTTCAGTGCCAGTTTGCTGGCGGTGCTGGGCAAACCCGGGGTGGGTAAAAGTCGCGTTGCCCTTGAGCTGGCCAACAGTTTTCAATTCGATGATGATATTTGCCTGCTCACCGCCGAGCCTGGTGCGGGCGCCGAAGCGGTGCTGGGGCAAATGGCCAGGCACTTTGCCCTCTCGGTAGACGACAACCCCTCGGTGGGTCGGTTGCTCGCCGCGCTTCGTCATTTCGCTCAGATAGCGGATGAAGAAGACCGCCTGGCGCTGACCATCATCGATGATGCCCATCATCTGGATGAGAAAACACTTGGAGCCCTGATCAGTCTGTTGCAGGGGCAGGACTCCACCGGTCGGCGCCTGCACATCGTGCTGTTTGCCGACTCTGAGATGGTCACACGGCTGGATCAGTTCAACATGCACGACGTGCTGATCCACGATTTCGACCTAGCGCCACTCTCCCTTGAAGAAGCCACCGATTACCTCAACTTCCGCATGGAAATGGCCGACTATATGGGGCCGGAGCTGTTCACCGAGGAAAAGGTGGAACCCTGGTGGCGTCGGGCTGAGGGGCGGATTCCCCGGCTGCACGAGCAGGCCCGTCGCTGGCTGCTTGAATCGGTTTCCGCCCGCGCCAGCTCGGGCAGGCCGGGGGAGCGCCGCAATGCCCTGCCGCTGGTGCATATTGTGGTGATTGCTGTGCTGCTTGGTGTGCTGTTGATGGTGTTTATCTATCAGGGTGATTCCGAAGCCCCTGAGCGTGAGTCGACGACACGGCTGCCCGAGTCGAGAGAAACCCAGACCCTGACGCTGTCTCCCAGCAACGAGGCGTCCAACCGTACAGAGCTGGAGTCCTCTGCAGAATCGGAGCCGGCTGTAGAAACCGTCCAGACACCCGAGTCGGCAGCGCCAGAGCGGGCACTGCCCGAGTCGCCGTCCCCCGAACCATCGGTGGAGGAGCGTCCGGAGATCCCACAGCCCGATGAAGCGTCTGAGCCCGAGGAAACATCGGCGCCGGCGGCCGGGGCGAAAACTCCGACCGAGCAGCCCCCTTCGGAAGAGCCGGCCGTTGCCGAGGCTTCCAGTTTACCCGACATTCCGGAAGACGAGCAGGTGCTGCTCTCCTGGCGCGCCTCCGAGTACACCCTGCAGCTTCTGGGTGCCAGCTCACGGGCATCGGTGGATCGCTATATTGAGGCACAGCCCAATCGGGAACAGCTCCTGAGCTTCGAAACCCGCCGTCAGGGAAAGCCCTGGTTTGTGGTCGTAACCGGACGCTATTCAGGTGCTGAGTCGGCCAGAGAGGCGATAGGCGATTTGCCCGAGGATCAAAGGGAGGCGGGGCCCTGGCCGCGCGTCATGTCTGATATACATGAAGAAATTAAGGAAAGTCGCGGGCTTTAATATGGTAGCCGGTGGGGTGAGCCCCACCGGCGATCAGTCAAATATATTACGGCGCTGTGATTTCAATGGGGCCGTAGTTGGTCTGAGCTCCCTCATAGGTAATACTGAGAACGAACGACCCTGCCACAGATTCAGTGTCATCGGCTTTCAATTGAAGCGAGACTTTCGACGGCTCAGAAGATCCGCCCAGCGTATCTCGGCTCAACGTGAAGGTGACATTCTCCGCAAACTCTTCATTGATTTCGATTTGCGTGCCAGCGGGCATGCCGTTCCCATTTTCGTCTGCGATTATGAGGTCATATCGAACCGACTCATTAAGCCCCAGCTCTACGCTCGACGGTAATCCCGGGATGAGCGGGTTGCTCCATGGGCTGGTCATAACCAGCATAGTGCTCTCTCGAATAGTGATGCCCTCCCGGCTACAGAGGCCGGCTTCATGATCCTCTGCGCGGCAAAGAATCCCGTTGTAGAGGTTGTTTCTCTCCTTGGGATCGCGCACGATTTCGTCATTTTCCAGGGTGCCGTTGAAGTTGGTGTCCAGATAAGACGGTCCAAGGTCATCGCATGCCTGATCAATAGGAGCGGGTGGGATATAGGATCTTGGGACGCTCGGGGCGCAGTTCCCGTTTGCCGCGAACAGGTCTGTTCCTACATCGAAAAGGCCATTGCTATTAATGTCGATAAAAGATTCGTTGCCCTCTGTTGAGGCAAGTACATAAACACGACCGGCGCGACACTCTTCGGTGCCGGGGCAGCGTGCGTAAGGTGGCTCCTCATGCAATGTAACTCCGCCGGATCCCATTGGGCGCTGGCCTTGGCTTCTCCAAGTGACAGAGCAGGCGCTGTTTTCTCCGGTAAGGCACTCTGCATCAACAATCCCGGCACTGGCGGTGAAATAAACAGCGGTTCCTTCGGGAATGTGGTTATTGTTCTGGTCACCCAAACGAATGGTGAGCTCGCTCTCCACACCGTCAGTGTTCCATGCCACGGGGTAAAGGTCTGACGCCGATAGGCTAGTGTGGCGCTGTGTTGGGATGGTGGTGGTAATCACCAGTTGCCGAGACAGGGTGGAGACGCCATTGGCTGTTGCAATGACATTTGCAACGCCTGCCCCAGTTCCAGCTCTGACTCTGGCTGTAACTTGGCCTTCACTGTTAGTGGTTCCGCTGTCGTTGGCCAGGTTTGCGCCGGCAGGAGCGTTTGAGCTTAGGGCGAATGTCACCGGAACCTCTCGCATCGGGCTTCCGTTGGCCCCAACTACCTTAAATACGACTTCTGAGCTTGTGGTTTGCGCGCCCATCCCTCTGATGCCAATGACGCTGGGGGACGCCCCGATAAACTGAACTTGGTCGAGCGTATCTTGTTCAACGTTTATGGTGGCTCTGGCGCTGTTTATGCCCGAACGAGTTTCGCTGGAAGCGCTTGCTACAATTTCGTCCTCTCCGACGCAACCTGTCGCCTGATAGGTGACGGAGGCGCTGCCAGTGCTGGTAGTGACGGACGTCTCAGACTCTTCGTCTGTTCCCTGCAGTCTGGCGCCACCTGAAGAAATACAGCTTGAGCTAAAGGAGACGGTCACCTGCTCGTTGATGAGATCGCCCTGGTCATTGACGAGTGTGACTTCCAAAATAGTGCTCCCACCTGCGGATAAGGAGCTATCCGATGGTAGGTCGACGGCGATTTCACCTTCTACAAAATTGCTGCCAACGCCCCGTCCCAGTTGGGAAGTCTGATCTTCCGTATCACCGTCTCCTCCATTGTCTTCGCCCCCATCGTCGGTACCTCCATCATTGGGGTCGCCCCCGGTGTTGCCGTTATTGTTGATGTTGTCGAGACGTGAGTCGTTGTCGTCACTGCCGCAGCCTGCCAGGGCGAGGCTTAGGATCAGCGCGGCAAATATGCTGCAGCCTGCGCTCCTGAAAGTTAATTTATTCATGGTGTCTTCCTGAATTACCGGTGTTTTTAATAAGCGGGTGTTATAACACGAGCCTAACTTAGCCTAGATTTGCGGTGGAATAAAGTACGCTGGCACCCTCAGATGGCCCGTTGAGCGAGTTTGTAGGCATTGAGCGGGATTTGTGATAGCTTGGGTGTGCGGCTTGTCAGGTGGTTTTAGGCCGTTTGCGGGCGGCACCGGTGAGGCAATATGCTTTGATTCATGTGTCCGCCTATAGACCCGGCCGGATCGGTCGGTGCGGGACCGTTTGCGACCGTTTCCTTAAATTTCCTGAATTTACTCCTGATTTCGCCGAAATTAGCTTTACTGTTGGGCGCTGAGAGCCCCGCTCGTCTTGCCTTTGGGGCCACTTGCGGGTAATATGCTGCGCCCATTTGCCTGGCCCCTTTTTGGAGGGGCTTTTTTGTCTGGGGCGTGAGCGGAGCGAGCCATGTTCCGGATTCTATCGGTATCGAGAGAGACAGCGTATGACCACGGGCCTCTACAGGTTAGATGAGTTTAAAGACAACTGCGGCTTTGGCTTGATTGCCCATTTGAAGGGCAAGGCCAGTCATCGCCTGTTGGAAACCGCCATCGAGTCGTTGACCTGCATGACCCACCGCGGCGGTATCGCGGCGGACGGCAAGACCGGTGACGGTTGCGGCCTGCTGCTTCAGAAGCCGGACGGCTTTCTGCGCACCGTGGCCAAGGAGGCCTGCGGCGCCGAGCTGACTGACGTTTACGGCGTCGGCTCGATCATGCTCAGCACCGACGATGCCCAGGCCCAGAAGGCCCGCGATGTGGTTGAGGAGGAGCTGCGCGCTCAGGAGCTCAGCCCGGCGGGCTGGCGCGAGGTGCCGGTGGACAGCAGCTGCCTGGGGCCGATTGCCCTGGAGTCACTGCCGCGTTTCAATCACCTGTTTATCAACAACGATGGAGACCTGAGTCTCGAGCAGTTTAACGCCCGGCTGTTCCTCGCCCGGCGTCAGGCCGAAAAGCGCCTGGCCGAAGACAAGGCGTTCTATATTGCCAGTTTCAGCTCCACGGTCATCTCCTATAAAGGGTTGATGATGCCGGTGGACCTGCCCAAGTTCTTTACCGACCTGGCGGATCCGCGCCTGGAAACCGCCATCTGCGTGTTCCACCAGCGCTTCTCCACCAATACGCTGCCCCAGTGGCCCCTGGCCCAGCCGTTCCGTATGCTGGCGCACAACGGTGAAATCAATACCGTGATGGGCAACCGTAACTGGTCCGTGGCCCGCACCTCCAAGTTCAGCACGCCCCTGCTGCCGGATCTGGATCGCGTGGCACCCCTGGTCAACCGCGATGGGTCCGACTCCTCCAGCCTGGACAATATGCTCGAAGTGCTGATCACCGGCGGCATGGAGCTGCACCGTGCGGTGCGCATGCTGGTACCGCCGGCCTGGCAGAATGTCGAGCACATGGATCCGCAGTTGCGTGCGTTCTACGAATACAACTCCATGCACGTCGAGCCCTGGGATGGCCCGGCGGGCCTGGTGATCACCGACGGCCGCTACGCGGTCTGTACCCTGGACCGCAACGGCTTGCGTCCGTCGCGCTGGGTGATCACCAAAGACGACATCATCACCGTGGCCTCCGAAGTCGGCGTGTACAAGTACAAGCCGGAAGACGTGGTGGCCAAGGGCCGTCTTGGACCGGGCCAGATTCTGTCGGTGGATACCGAGACCGGCAAGCTGTACCACACCAAGGACATTGACGAGCAGCTCAAGGGGCGCCAGCCCTACAAGCAGTGGCTGAAAGAGAAGGCGCTGCGCATCGAATCCACTCTGGAAGACGATGTGGCCGAAAACGGCCTCACCGAAGAGCAGCTCAAGGCCTACATGAAAATGTACCAGGTCACCTTCGAGGAGCGTGATCAGGTGCTGCGTCCGCTCGCCGAGGGCGGCCAGGAAGCGGTCGGCTCCATGGGTGACGATACCCCCATGGCTGTCTTGTCCGCCAAGCAGCGGCCGCTGTACGACTATTTCCGCCAGCAGTTCGCCCAGGTGACCAACCCGGCGATTGATCCGCTGCGTGAAGCCATCGTCATGTCCCTGGAAACCTGTCTGGGACGCGAACTGTCGGTCTACGAAGAGACCGAAGAGCACGCCGATCGGGTGATTCTGCGCTCACCGGTGCTGTCACCGGCGAAGTTCCGTGCCCTGATGGATATTCCCCGTCCGGGGTATGAGGCGACCGTTCTGTCGCTCAATTACGATCCGGCCCAGTACAACCTCAAGCAGGCCATCGCCAAGCTGTGCGATGACGCCGCCGAGCAGGTGAAGGCGGGCAAGGTGCTGTTGGTACTGAGCGACAACCATCTGGAAAAAGGCCAGCTGCCGATCCACGCCCTGCTGGCCACCGGCGCGGTGCACCACCACCTGACCAAGGTGGGGCTGCGCTGTGACGCTAACATCATTGTGGAAACCGGCACGGCCCGCGACTCCCACCAGATCGCAACACTGATCGGCTACGGCGCGACGGCGGTTTACCCGTACCTGAGCTACTACGTGCTCAACAACCTGATGGAAACCGGCGAACTGCAGCTGGATACCGATCAGGCGTACAAGGGGTATCGCAAGGGCGTCGACAAGGGCCTGCTGAAGATTCTGTCCAAAATGGGCATCTCCACCATCACCTCCTACCGCGGTGCGCAGTTGTTTGAGGCAGTCGGTCTGGCCGATGAAGTGGTGGACACCTGCTTTGAAGGTACTCAGTCCCGCATTCAGGGCGCCGGCTTCCCGGATCTGGAAGAAGACCAGAAGATCATCGCCAGTACCGCCTGGTTGGCGCGTAAGCCCCTGGTGCAGGGCGGCATTCTCAAATACGTTCACGGTCAGGAATACCACGCTTTCAACCCGGACGTGATCCAGACCCTGCAGCGTGCCGTGCAGACCGGTGAGTACAGCCTGTGGCGCGATTACTCCAGCCTGGTCAATGAGCGCCCGGTGGCGACGCTGCGCGACCTGCTGAAAGTCAAAGAAGACAGTGCTCAGGCCATTCCACTGAGCGAAGTGGAGCCGATCGAGGCCATCATCAAGCGCTTTGACTCCGCCGGTATGTCCCTCGGGGCCTTGTCGCCGGAAGCGCACGAGTGTCTGGCGCAGGCCATGAACCGTCTCGGTGGCCGCTCCAACAGCGGCGAGGGTGGTGAAGATCCGGCCCGTTTTGGCACCGATAAGGTCTCCAAAATCAAGCAAATCGCCTCGGGCCGCTTTGGTGTGACCCCGCACTACCTGGTCAATGCCGAAGTGCTGCAGATCAAGGTTGCCCAGGGCGCCAAGCCCGGGGAGGGTGGCCAGTTGCCCGGTGGCAAGGTCAATGATCTGATCGCCCGGCTGCGCTATTCGGTGCCCGGTGTGACCCTGATTTCACCGCCGCCGCACCACGACATTTACTCCATCGAGGATCTGGCGCAGCTGATCTTTGACCTC
>NZ_DGMV01000029.1:26857-30503 GCF_002388575.1 Marinimicrobium sp. UBA4509 | reverse complement strand
AGATCAAGTCTGAACTACTACATGTCAGGTGATCTGGCGTCTTCCATTATCGAGGGGGCACTACTACGCCTGCGTCCCGTGCTGATGACTGCGCTGGTTGCTAGCCTGGGTTTCGTGCCCATGGCGCTTAACACTGGAACTGGTGCCGAGGTGCAGCGTCCGTTGGCCACTGTAGTCATCGGTGGGATCATTTCGTCAACATTGCTGACGCTGCTGGTGCTGCCCGCGCTCTACAGTCTCGTCCACGGCGGGAGCCGCGCAAACCGGAAAGCTTAACAGAGGTAACCCTGGAGGTCGTGCGACCTCCAGGGCTTTTTTAGTCTCGCCACTACTACCGCTCATCATCCTCATCTGGTTAATCCCCCCTCCAAAACTTCCTTGTTGACGTTGGCTGGTATTTGACCGACTAACGAAATACGGTCGAGGCGTGTAAATCGACCAACTTGCAGACCTGCGCCGTCGTGGAGCGCGATTCAACTGTTGCCCCACTTGGCGTGAGGGATAGTTTGACAATGGGGTGTCTCTTGTAGCCAATCTCGATGGGTACGATACAAGCGTTTATACCTGTCTCTCTCTCGCCCGGAGTTCGTTTTAGAAGTGGTTTAGAGGGAGTTTTAGGTAGCTCATGCCGTTGTCCTCTTTTGGCGGGAAACTGCCTGCCCGCATGTTGATCTGAATGGAGGGTAGAATCAACTTCGGCATGCCCAGTGTGGCATCGCGTTTTTCACGCATCGTCACAAACTCGTCTTCGTCGACGCCCTCGTGAATGTGGATGTTGTGCTGCCGTTGCTCTCTTACGGTAGTTTGCCATTGATGGTGATCGCGTCCCTCGGATAGGTAATCATGGCACAGAAACAACCGAGTCTCGTCGGGCAGCGCGTACAGCTTTTGTACCGAGCGGTACAGAGTCCGGGCGTCGCCGCCGGGGAAGTCTGCTCGTGCAGTGCCGTAGTCCGGCATAAACAGCGTGTCGCCCACGAAGGCCGCATCCTCAATTACGTAAGTCAGGCAGGCGGGCGTGTGGCCGGGGGTATGCATGACTCGAACATTCAGTTCTCCAATCTTAAACTCGTCTCCTTCTTCGAAGAGTTCATCGAACTGTTTGCCGTCCTGTGAAAACTCCTGACCCACGTTGAAGATGTTTCCAAACTGGCAGACTGGCTCAAAGGCCAACGTCGCAACCCGGTCAAACTCTACACCTTTGGCGCACCCCGTGTCGGGCTGGAAGGCTTTGCTCGGCATCTGACGAACAGGGCCCTCTCGAGCAATATTTACCGTGTCTACCATAAAACCGATCCCGTCCCGATGATTCCGGTTTACCCCTACCGCCACCCGCCATCACCCGGTGATGGCTATCACATTCCCTGGGGCCGAGGCGCCATTTCCTTCGCCGCCCACCGTATCGGTCACTATGTGGACAGCACTCGTCAGTGCAGTTGGTTGGCGTTGAAAGGACGTCCCAACCCCGAGCTGGGAGAAGAGGCGCTCAAACAATGGTTGTCCCGAGACACGCTGGATAATCCCACGGATCCGTCGGTTTGGGAGCGGATCAATAGTGCGATGGCATGGGTGCTGAGGAAAATCAGCGTGGTGTTTGTGGCGCCGATTCAGGCGGCATTGATGGGCGGGCTGACCTTGGCGGACCGAATTGCGCTGGCCTTGCGGCAGGGCGTTGATGCGTCCAAAGACGCCGGGTTCTGGGTGTTGCGGTTGATGCGACGGATTATGAAGCTCTTGGGCTTTGGGGCGATTGCGGAGACGACGGCGGAGCTAACCAGAGAGCTCATGCGTTGGGTGCTGATCCGGTTGATCGATCGAATGACCCAGATGGCGCAGCGGGCTTTGCGGCAGTTGCGGGGTGGGTAACGGCGCTCTGTAGCTTAGTTTGTTTCGGTGCCCCTTCTGGGACGGGTAACGGCGGATGCGGGCTTCGCCCTTATCCGCCCTACGCGAGCTGCCGTGGTATCCGTAGGGGCCGAGCGCAGCGATTAAACCCCGCATCCGCCGTAAAGTCACTTGAAAGTGAATATTTTGGTGATCACTCGGTCCCCGGTTCATACCCAAGCACCGGGCTCAACCAGCGCTCCATTTCGGTCAGGCTCATGCCTTTGCGCTTGGCCAGGCTTTCCACCTGATCCTTCTGGATTTTCCCCACATTGAAATACTTGGATTTCGGGTGGGAGAAATACCAGCCGGAGACCGCGGCGGTGGGGTACATGGCAAAGCTGTCGGTCAGTTCGAGGCCGGAGTTCTTCTCCGCATCCAACACCCGGAACAGCGTCGCTTTCTCGGTGTGGTCCGGGCACGCGGGGTAGCCCGGGGCAGGGCGGATGCCCTGGTATTTTTCCCGGATCAACTCGTCGTTGCTCAACGTCTCATCCGGCTGATAGCCCCAGAACTCGGTCCGTACCCGGCGGTGCATATGTTCGGCAAAGGCCTCGGCCAGACGGTCGGCCAGGGCTTTGACCATAATTGCGTTGTAGTCGTCCCCGGCCGCTTCGTACTCCTTCGCGAGCTCTTCGGCACCGATACCGGCGGTGACCGCGAAGCCACCGATATAATCCTGCTTGCCAGAGTCCTTGGGCGCCACAAAATCGGCCAATGAATAGTTGGCCGGATCGTTACCGGGTTTCTGATTCTGTTGACGAATGTGGTGCAGAGTGTCGATCACCTTGCCCTTGTCATCATAAATTTCAATGTCATCGTGATTGACCGTGTTGGCGGGCCAGAGGCCGATGACCCCGCGCGCTTTCAGGCGTTTCTCGTCAATCAGCTTGCGCAGCATTTTCTTTGCGTCGTCAAACAGGTTGCGGGCGGCTTCACCGACGATTTCATCATCGAGAATTTTCGGGTACTTGCCGACCAGATCCCAGGACATGAAGAAGGGTGTCCAGTCGACGGTATCCAGCAGGTCTTCCAGTGGGTAATCATCAAAAACCTTCAGGCCGGTAAAGGTCGGGGCAGGGGGCGTGTAGTCGTCCCAGGCCATCGCCGGTGCATTCTCGATCGCTTTCGGGTAGGTGCGCAGAGTGCCGCGGGGTTTGCGGTTGGCGTTGCGCTCGCGCACCTTGTCGTATTCGGCCTGCAGGTCGGCAACGAACTTCGGGCGGTTGGCATCGGAGAGCAGGCTGCCTGCCACGCCAACCGCGCGGGACGCGTCAGCCACATAGACCACCTGGTTCAGGTTGAACGCCGGGTCGATTTTGACCGCTGTGTGGGCTTTCGACGTGGTGGCGCCACCGATCATCAATGGTTTATCAATACCCTGACGCTGCATCTCCCGGGCGACATTCACCATTTCATCCAGCGACGGAGTAATCAGACCGGACAGGCCGATGATGTCGCAGTTCTCCTCTACGGCCACCTTGAGGATTTTTTCGGTCGGAACCATCACGCCCAGGTCGACCACTTCGTAGTTGTTACATTGCAATACGACCCCGACAATGTTCTTGCCGATATCGTGCACATCCCCTTTGACCGTGGCCATCAGAATTTTGCCGTTGGGTTTGCTGGCCTCGGTTTTCTCCGCTTCGATAAAGGGCTGGAGGTAAGCCACGGATTGTTTCATCACCCGGGCGGACTTGACCACCTGGGGAAGGAACATCTTGCCCGCACCGAACAGATCGCCGACCACGTTCATGCCGTC
>NZ_DGMV01000029.1:24075-26688 GCF_002388575.1 Marinimicrobium sp. UBA4509 | reverse complement strand
TCGCCGACCACGTTCATGCCGTCCATCAATGGGCCCTCGATCACATCCAGTGGCTTGTCAGCGCGCTGGCGGGCTTCTTCGGTGTCTTCGATGATGTAGGCGGTGATGCCCTTGACCAGTGAGTGCTCAATGCGCTTTTCCACGGCCCAGCTGCGCCACTCGAGATCTTCCTTTTTCTCGCCGCTGCTGCCGTCGCCTTTGTACTTTTCGGCAATTTCAAGCAGGGTTTCCGTCGCGTCATCTTTGCGGTTGAGCACCACATCTTCGACTTTCTCTTTCAGCTCTTCGGGCAGGTCGTCGTACACCGCCAACTGGCTGGCGTTGACGATACCCATGTTCAAGCCGGCCTTGATGGCGTGGTACAGAAACACCGAGTGAATCGCTTCGCGCACCGGATTATTGCCCCGGAAGGAGAACGACACGTTGGATACACCACCGCTCACACCGGCGTGGGGCAGGTTTTCCCGGATCCAGCGGGTGGCCTCAATGAAATCCACCGCGTAGTTGTTGTGCTCGTCAATGCCGGTGGCAATGGCAAAAATATTCGGGTCAAAAATAATGTCCTGGGGCGGGAAGCCCACTTTGTCGACCAGAACGCGATAGGAACGTTCGCAGATTTCTTTCTTGCGCGCCGCGGTATCGGCCTGACCATCTTCATCAAACGCCATTACGACCACCGCTGCACCATACTTGCGACAAAGTCGGGCGCGCTCAATGAACTCTTCTTCGCCTTCCTTCAGACTGATGGAGTTGACGATCGGCTTGCCCTGAATGCATTTCAGCCCGGCTTCAATCACGGTCCACTTGGAGGAGTCGACCATCACCGGCACCCGAGCAATATCGGGTTCGCCGGCAATCAGATTGAGAAAGCGCACCATGGCTTTCTCGGAGTCCAGCATTGCCTCATCCATATTGACGTCGATCACCTGGGCGCCGCCCTCGACCTGCTCCAGGGCGACTTCGAGTGCAGTGGTGTAATCCTCTTCCACGATCAGACGCTTGAACTTGGCCGAGCCGGTAACGTTACAGCGCTCACCCACGTTGACGAACAGGGAGTCCTTGGTGATGTTGAAGGGTTCCAGGCCAGACAGGCGACAGGCCGGCGCAATGTCGGGCAGCGGCCGCGGGGCGTGCGTGGCCACGGCATCGGCAATCGCTTTGATGTGCTCCGGTGTGGTACCACAGCAACCACCGATAATGTTCACCAGACCGCTGGCCGCAAACTCTTCGACGACGGCAACCATTTCCTCGGGGGACTGATCGTATTCGCCGAACTCATTGGGCAGGCCGGCGTTCGGGTGCGCTGACACCCAGCAGTTGGCCACCCGGGACATTTCCTGCACGTAGGGGCGCAGTTCCTCGGCGCCCAGGGCGCAGTTCAGGCCCATGGAGAAGGGGCTTGAGTGGGCCAGGGAGTTGTAAAAGGCTTCGGTGGTCTGCCCGGACAGGGTGCGTCCGGAAGCATCGGTAATGGTGCCGGAAATCATCAGCGGCAGCTCAACACCGTTCTGCTCAAAATAGGTCTGTACCGCGAAGGTGGCGGCTTTGGCGTTGAGGGTATCGAATACGGTTTCGATCAGAATCAGGTCCGAGCCACCCTTGACCAGCCCGTCGAGGGCTTCCATATAGTTCTCGACCAACTCATCGAAGGTAATGTTGCGCGCACCGGGGTCGTTCACATCCGGTGAAATGGAGCAGGTGCGACTGGTGGGCCCAAGCACCCCGGCGACGAAGCGGGGTTTATCCGGGTTGTCGGCGGTGTACTCGTCGGCCACTTCCCGAGCCAACCGCGCGGCGGCCCGATTCAACTCCGGCACCAGGTCTTCCATTTCATAGTCGGCCATGGAGACACGGGTGGAGTTGAAGGTGTTGGTTTCGACGATATCGGCCCCTGCGTCGAGGTAGCCCTTATAGATGTCTTTGAGCATGGCCGGTTGGGTAATGGCCAGCAGGTCGTTGTTACCCGCGACGTCCTGGTGGTAATCCGCAAAGCGCGCGCCCCGATACTCGGCCTCGGACAGTTTGAGGTTCTGGATCATGGTGCCCATGCCGCCATCGAGAATCAGGATGCGCTCGCGCACCAGGCGATGGAGGGCGTCAATACGGGCTTGGCGATCGTCGGTCAGGCTCATGGATTACCTATCAGAGGGGATTGATTTGATTCGAAAGGGCATGGATTTTAGCAGAAATGGCGCAAGATCGCAGGTTCGAGCATGTTGAAGTGATCTCGCGGAAGACTTCGTCGCCGAGGGCTGCGGGAGGGAAGGGGTCTTTGAGGCACGCCGTAAACCCATCCATGGGGGCTCGATCGCCTGCCGTCCAGGCAGGCGACGTCCTCAAAGATCCCTTCCCTCCCTCCGCTGTGCCTGCATAGCGTTCCGGGAAATAGCACCCTAAATATCCGCTACATACCAATTCTGTATGGTGGATAAGGGGTGAAACCCCGTCATCCACCAAATAATGCCGCTGCCATGCTTAATTATGGTGGATGGCGCCCTCCGGGCTTATCCACCCTACGTCAAATTGTGGCACTGAGAGCCGGTGCGGGGTGTACCGTTTGTAGACTCTCTGAGGCATGGATGCCGATGAGAAGCCTCCAGGGATGGATTCACG
>NZ_DGMV01000029.1:18468-23949 GCF_002388575.1 Marinimicrobium sp. UBA4509 | reverse complement strand
CCGTGCCGGATCGGGCGTGACGCAGCTACTGCACTCTGTCCCAATTTTCTACCCCTTTGTCTCCAAGCCCAATATCCCGTAAAATACCCGAGTAAATCAATCAGGTATACGCCTGTCCCAGTATTGGAGGCCCGCACGCCACTATGGTCAATGTACAGATCACCGAATCCGCCCAGCAGTACCTCAAAGAGCTTCTGAACAAACAGAAGGACAGCGAGGGCGTCGGAATTCGCATGTTTGTTGCCAGCCCGGGAACCCCCCAGGCCGAGACCTGCATTGCCTACTGCCGCCCCGGCGAAGAAAAGGAAGACGACGAAATCGTCGAACTGACCGCCTTCAAAGCCTACTTTGAAGGCCGCAGCCTGCCATACCTGGAAGACGCCAAGGTCGATTACTCCCCGGACCGCATGGGTGGGCAGCTCACCATCCGGGCGCCAAATGCCAAAATGCCCCAGGTCAATGACGACAGTCCGCTCGAAGACCGCATCAACTACGTCCTGTACAACGAAATCAACCCGGGCCTCGCCTCTCATGGGGGTAACGTCAGCCTGGTGGAGATCACCGAGGACAACTACGCCGTATTGCGTTTCGGCGGCGGTTGCCAGGGCTGTGGGGCCGTGGAAGTGACCCTGAAAAACGGCGTTGAAGCGACGCTGAAAGAGAAGCTGCCCGAGTTGGCGGGTGTTCGGGATGTGACCGACCACACCGACCGCACCAACGCTTATATCTGACGCGATCCTCCGTAACCCGGCTTTACATCCGTGTTAACGGATGTAAAGCCGGGTTAAAGCCCGGTAAAACCGCTGCCAACCACGTCGTAACTGCCGCACAATAGCCGCTCCAATAAATACAGGCAGGAGCGATAACAACGGATGGTGGTTTCCCGGCAACTTTTCAAAAAAGCGGTGCTTGTCGCCGCGCTCGTTCTGATCACCTTGGCCGTGTTTCAATTCTGGCCGAGCGGTTCTAACGAAGAGGCGCTCGCCAGCGTCGAAGTCCGCCGTGGCAATATCGAGGCATTGGTTACCGCGACCGGCGTGCTGCAACCCCGCACCTATGTGGATGTCGGTGCTCAGGTGTCCGGCCAGTTGGAAACCCTGCACGTGCAGGTGGGTGATGAGGTCAAACAGGGGGATCTGCTCGCGGAAATTGACCCCACGGTGTACCTCGCCCGCGTCGATGGCACCCGAGCGCAGTTGCGCAACCAGCAGGCGCAACTGAAGGACCGCAAGGCGCAACTGACACTGGCCGAAATTCAGCTCCAGCGCCAGAAAAACCTCTTCGCCGAAGATGCGACCACCCGCGAAGCACTGCAAAGTGCGGAAGCGTCATTGCGTTCCGCCGAGGCACAGATCGAAGCACTGAGTGCCCAGATCGAGCAGACACAATCCACGTTGCGTGCCGAGGAAGCCAACCTCGAGTACGCCAAAATCTATGCCCCCATGGACGGCACCATCGTGACCATCGACGCCCGCCAAGGGCAGACGCTGAACGCCTCCCAAACGACCCCGATACTGATGCGCATTGCCGACCTGGACACCATGAGTGTCCAGGCCCAGGTGTCGGAGGCGGATATCGGCCAGTTGGAGGCCGGAATGCCGGTTTACTTCACCACCCTGGGCAATCAGGGGCGACGCTGGGAAGGGCAGTTGTCCCGGATTGAACCGACTCCCCTAGTCGAAAACAATGTGGTGCTCTATTACGCCCTGTTTGATGTGCCAAATCCCGGTGGACGCTTGCTGCCCCAGATGACGGCTCAGGTGTTTTTTGTCGCCGGAGCCGCTGACGATGCCCTGATCGTCCCGGTATCCGCATTGCGCTACGGAGAGCGGACTCAACGTAACACTGAAGCAGCTTCCCGGAGCGGACGATCGGCAACGGTTTCTGTGGTGAGCCCCGGCGCTGAGCCGGCGTTACGGGAGGTGCGCGTCGGTGTCACCGATCGGGTGCACGCGGAAATCCTGTCCGGGTTGAGTGAGGGCGAACGGGTTCTGCTTAGTGGACCGGAAAGCCGCAACCGGCGCGAGCAGGGTAGTGGCATTCCACGGATGTTTCGCTGATGTCGAGCACCCCCATCCTGAGCTTGTCCGGTGTTACCAAGAGCTACCACAACGGCGAGCTTGAAACCCGGGTACTGCACGGTATTGACCTGACGGTTTACCCCGGGGAGTTTGTCGCCATCATGGGCGCCTCCGGCTCGGGTAAATCGACCCTGATGAATATCATCGGTTGCCTGGACAAACCCACTGAAGGCCAGTATTGCTTCAACGGGCGCGACGTTGCCAATCTCTCGCCGGATGAGTTGGCCCAGTTGCGTCGGGAGTCTTTCGGCTTTGTCTTCCAGAGCTACAACCTCCTGCCCGGCGCCAGTGCACTGGAGAATGTCGAAATGCCGGCAATCTACTCCGCGCTCACACCGGCCCAGCGGCGCGAGCGGGCCCGGGAATTGCTGTCCACACTTGGACTGGCTGATCGGCTCGACCACAAACCCAGCCAATTATCCGGTGGTCAACAGCAGCGGGTTTCGATTGCCCGGGCGCTGATGAACGGTGGCCAGATCATTCTGGCAGACGAGCCCACTGGCGCACTGGACAGTCACAGCGGACGGGAAGTGATGGCGTTGTTGCAGTCCCTGTCTGCACAGGGCCACACCATTGTACTGATCACTCATGATCCGGAAGTAGCCAAACACGCCCATCGGCGTATCGATATCAGTGATGGTCGGATTGTCGCCGATCCGGGCGCGGCTGAGCCGGTATCGGACGCGGAGCAGCTGTCCGACCAGCCCGCTCCTGATTGGCACCGCGACCCGCCGTTTGCCAACGAGCTGACCGAAGGCACCAAAACCGCCCTTCGCTCATTGGGCAGTAACCTGTTCCGAACGGCACTGACCCTGTTGGGTATTGTGATTGGGGTGGCCTCGGTCATCACCATGCTTGCCATCGGCGACGGCGCGCGCCAGGACGTGGTGGACCGGATCAGCTCCATGGGCAGCAATCTGTTGCTGGTCCGACCCGGCGGGCCAGACCAGCGCGGAGGGCGCTGGAGTGTGACCACTCTGGTACCGGAAGACATGGACGCGATCAACCAGACCGTACCCAATATCATTGCGGCCATTCCCGAGCTGACCGGCGGCCAGACACTGCGCTACGGCAATTCGGATCACCGCGCCGAGATCAACGCGACCTCCTACGCGTTTCCGGCAGCGCGCCAGTGGTCGGTGGCGACCGGCAGCTTTTTTACTCTGGAGCAGCAGAACAACTACACCTCGGTGGCGGTTCTGGGGCAGACCGTCGCGGATTCGTTGTTCGGCGAAAAAAATCCGCTGGGTGAGTACATCATGATTCACAATGTGCTCTTTCAGGTCATTGGGGTCATGGAAGAGCGGGGCGCTTCGCCCATGGGGCAGGATCAGGATGACGTGGTGCTGGTGCCATACACCACCGGCAGCCTGCGTCTGTTTGGCCAGCAACACCTGCGCAATATTACCGTTGCGGTTGCGGATACGGACCGGATGAATGCCACCCAGGATGCGGTACACCAATTGCTGCTGCAACGCCACGGCACCGAGGACTTCCAGATTCGCAACATGGCGTCATTGATTGAGGCGATCTCCGAAACCCAGGACACCCTGACCTGGCTGCTCGGCTCCATTGCCGCCATTTCCCTGTTGGTTGGGGGGATCGGTGTAATGAATATCATGTTGGTCAGTGTCACCGAGCGTACCCGGGAAATCGGTATCCGCATGGCAACCGGCGCGCGAACACGACATATTCTGCAACAGTTTCTGATTGAGGCGCTGGTGGTGTCAGCTCTGGGTGGCTTGATTGGCGTCGTGTTGGGGCTGTCCGTGGCAGCGGCACTGAGCTATTTCGGCACGCCCATTTACTACTCCCTGTTGCCGGTGGTGCTGGCGTTCAGTTGCGCCTTTGCCACCGGCCTGATTTTTGGTTATCTGCCCGCGCGCAAGGCCTCCCGGTTGAATCCGGTCAACGCCTTGGCCACGGAGTGAACGCGATGAAATGCAACGTTTTTGCGGCCTGCTGCAGCCTGAGTGTTCTGGTGGGCTGTGCGAACATCGACCCTGTGCCGCGCCCCGAGATTGATCCCGACCTGACCTGGAACAGTGTTCTGGCAACATCCGGCGCGCGAGAGGGCTCGAGTTCCTTAGCGAGCTGGTGGCAGGCGTTCGGCGCTGAACCGCTCGACGCCCTGATGCAGCAGGCCTTACAGAACAGCCCGGACCTGATGGCCGCCGAGCAGCGCCTGCGCCAGGCGGATTGGCAGATGCGTGCGACGGGCGCCTCGGTCTATCCAGGCCTCAATGCCGGCGCCGGAACCAGCGTGCGCAGTGACCAGGACGTCGAGGGCGATAGCCGCTCTTCGGAGTCGACCTCCGCCAACCTCGGGTTGAGTTATGAATTGGACCTGTGGGGCAGGGTGGCGGCGGAACGAGCGTCCGCCCGCGCCGGTTTTCGTGCCAGTGAGCAGGATTACCGCGCCGCTTACCTTAGCCTGACCGGCGCCATTGCCAACACCTGGTTTGAATATCAGGCGCTGCACGCTCGCATTCAGATAGCCCAAGACAATATGGCGCTGAGCGAGCAGGTGATGACCGTCGTCGAGGTGCGCTATCGAAACGGCGTAGCCAGTGCGGCAGACGTCGCCCGCCAACGCACAAGCCTGTTGTCTCAGCGTGCACAGCTTCCGCCGTTGCAATTTCAGGCGCAACAGACGCGCCGTGCCCTGGCGGTATTGCTGGGAGCCATGCCCCAAACACTATCGGTTGAACCGCAGGCACTCAGCGACATCCGCTTGCCGGATCTGAAGGCCCAGCCGCCCGCGGAAGCCATTTTCGCACGACCGGATGTGGCACGAGCCGAAGCGCAACTGCAAGCCGCCGATGCGGACGTGGTGGTGGCACGTCGGGCTTTTCTACCCTCCCTGAGTCTGAGTGCCGGTTTCAGCCTATCAACGGCGGAACTGTTTTCGTTGAGCGATGCGCGGGAATCCGACAATGCCGGCCTGTCCCTCAGTCAGTTGATTTTCGATGGCGGACGCACGCGTGCCCAGAGCCGTCGGACGGAGGCGAGACGCCAGGAACTATTGGCTCAGTACCGGAATACACTTCTGGTGGCGTTACAGGAAACCGATGATGCGTTGGGACGTGTGACTCTGGAGGCCGGGCAGGAGACAAGCGATCAGGCGATTCTGGTGGAAGCGGAACGGGCGCTGCGGCTTACGGAAGTGCGGTATCGGGAGGGCAGTGATGACCTGTTGACCCTGATCGACGCTCAGCGGAACCTGTTTCAGGCGAGGGAGCAGATAGTCGAGCGGCGCTTGAGTCGGTTGTCGGCGACGGTGGCTCTGTATCAGGCGTTGGGTGGTGTTCAGTAGGGAATTGGGGCCGTGCGGTTAGGGGCAACGTCAAGTGAGGTAATGGCGGATGCGCGCCGGTGGCGCTTATCCGCCCTACGAATG
>NZ_DGMV01000029.1:16940-18252 GCF_002388575.1 Marinimicrobium sp. UBA4509 | reverse complement strand
CGAAGCCCGCATCCGCCGTCACCATACCTGCCGCTACTTCTTCACCCGCTCCTGAAGATGATCCTTGATCTTCTCCCGCATATCCTTCAACGCCTGAACGGTGGTATCCCAATCGATACAGGCATCGGTAATCGACACCCCATACTTCAGGTCTTTCAGATTCTCCGGAATCGGCTGGTTACCCGCGCCGATATGGCTCTCCACCATCAGACCAATAATCGAATCATTGCCTTCCATGATCTGATTGGCCACGTTCTCCATCACCAGCGGCTGAAGCTCGTGGTTTTTATTGGAGTTGGCGTGACTGCAGTCGACCATGATGTTGGGCGGATTGACCCCGGCTTTCTCCAGCTCCTGCTCGCACATGGCGACGCTCACCGAATCGTAATTCGGCTTGCCGTTGCCACCGCGCAGTACCACGTGGCCGTAGGGGTTACCACGGGTGTGGACAATGGAAACCTGGCCTTCGGTGTTGATCCCCAGAAACCGGTGCGGTTTGGAAACCGACTTCAGGGCGTTGATCGCCACGGTCAGGCTGCCATCGGTACCGTTTTTGAAGCCCACGGCTCCGGACAGGCCACTGGCCATTTCCCGGTGCGTCTGGGATTCGGTGGTGCGGGCGCCAATGGCAGACCAACTGATCAGGTCCTGCATGTACTGGGGCGAGATCGGATCCAGCGCCTCGGTGGCGGAGGGCAGGCCCAGCTCGGCAATATCCAGCAGCAGCTTGCGGCCCATGTGCAGCCCTTTCTCGATCTTGAACGAGTCGTTCAGATCGGGGTCGTTGATCAGGCCTTTCCAGCCGGTGGTGGTCCGGGGCTTCTCGAAATAGACGCGCATCACCACATAGATGGTATCGCTGACCTCGTCGGCCAGTTTCTTCAGACGCTGGGCATAATCCATCGCCGCGTCCACATCGTGGATGGAGCAGGGGCCAATTACCACAAAAATCCGCGGGTCTTTACGGTCGAGGATATTGCGAATGGTTTCCCGCCCCTGGGTGACAACCTCCCGGGCTTTGTCGGTCATTGGCAGCTCGCGCTTGAGGTCGGCCGGTGAGATCAACAGCTCCTGGGAGACAACGTTGAGATCGTCTATTTGCGTGTCGGTCATTAGGGTTAGTCCATAGAGTGTTTCGAGAATACGGCACCATTCTACTGAAAATGGGGCACTTTTTGGGAGAAATTTGCCGATGGGGTTGATAGTTTTTGGATAATTTGATCGGCTGCTTATTATCTCTGGCAGTTGTCGCTAATTGCTTTACCGACATTAAGCCCAGATTGGCGGTGACGTCCGGGCCGGGAAGGGGAAG
>NZ_DGMV01000029.1:12873-16751 GCF_002388575.1 Marinimicrobium sp. UBA4509 | reverse complement strand
GTGCCAGCGTAACGTTTCGGGAACTAGCGCCTGTGTGATCTTTACGTTGGGTTACGGCGGATGCGCGCTACGCGCTTATCCGCCCTACGCAACCTCCTGAGCCACGCGAAGGCCGCACCCGTCGCCGCAACCCCCGCAATTACGCACCGCACGAGGTCACATCCGTCGCCGAGGCCCCCGCAATTACGCATAGGGCGGAGCCGAGCGCAGCGGTATGACCTGCATCCGCCGTAACCCAAACCTACCTCATCCGCCGCTTCCCGTCCCTGATGCATCAAAGAGGTTAAACGGTGACTTCAACCAACCGCTTTTCCGAGGCCAGCAGCGGGAAATACAGGGCGGTTTTGATGGGGCGGGTTTCGCCCAGGTCTTGCATCACCTTGGCGTAGCGCGCCAACTGCGGCGTATAGGTCGCCACCTCCTGCGTCACAAACGCCTCCGGCGACTGATCCGCCTCCGGTTGGCTGCTCTTGTAATCCACAATCCAGCGCACACCGCCATCCACAAATGTCCGGTCAATCACCGACTCGCGTACCTCACCGCCCACAGCATGATGAATCGCCAGCTCACAGGCGCTTTCCTCATGGGCCGGGTCCAGCAGCCAGCGACCGTCCGGGTCGGTCAGCGTCTGATGCAGCCCCCAGCGAATCTTCTCCAGAGCCTCCGCAATCGTGTCCGGCTCCCAGCCGAACTGGCGCAGCTGCAAGGTCCAGAATGGGCGCTGCTCCTCCGCCCAGGCCTCGGACCAGGCATCCAACGGCTGCTCGCTCAACCGCTGTAGCTGGTTGTGCAATACGGTGCCGGTATGGCGGGCCAGGCGAGCGGCCGGGGCTTCCACTTCCGGAAGGTTCTCCTCGTCGCCAAACTCCCGCCCCCGGTATGCCTGTAACACGGTCACCTCGGAGGGTGCCGGCGCCTGCCAGTCTGGGGGCAGGCGCAGAATGTGTTGGAGTCCCTCGTAGGCGTGGTCACTGTTGGCGCTTGCTGAGGGCGATTGGGTGCCCGCCGGGGCGCTCAACATCTGCGCCTGTACGGGCTCCCAGATGGTGCGTAACAGGGAGCCCTGGCGGGGGGCGCGAGGCTTGCCGCTGCGCGCATCCAAACCCACGCAGGCCAATAAATGCAGGCGTTTGACCGCGCGGGTGCAGCCGACGTATAGCAGCCGGGTGGCCTCGAAGCTGTCCCGCAGCTTGGCTTCGTTGCGCATGAATTGGTAGAGCGGGTCGGTATCGGTGCCGGTGGGAGCCAGCGGTCCCAGCAGCAGTTGGCGTTCCCCGGCCTGATTGATCCGCTGTTGCCAGAGCAGCAGCTCTTTGTCGTCGTTACTGCTGGCCCGGTCCAGCCCCGGAATGATGACGGTGTCGAACTCCAGCCCTTTGGACTTGTGCAGGGTCATCACCTGCAGGCGCGGGTCGGCGTCGGCCCGGGGGGCAGCGAACAGGCTTTCGACGCCGCGCTCGAAGGTGTTCCAGTCCCGCAGGCCGCCGCCGTGCTGGTGCTTTTCCACCAGGTTGAAGTAGCTCGGAATATCCTGCGCGTCGCCGGGCTCGGCCAGCAGAGCCGGGCCGCCCAGCGCCAACCAGACGCCCTCGATCCACTGGCGTAGGGGCTTGCGATGACGCTCCCGCCAGGCGGGCTCCAGCACGGACATCAGTCGATCCAGGCACCGCCGACCGGTGTCGCTGATTCCGGAGATTCGATCGCGTTCCTGCAGCTGCTGCCAGATCATCGGCCAGCCGTACTTGGGCCAGGGGTTCTGCGCACCGAGATCGGTGGTGACCAGTGCGTGCAGGTCGTTCAGGTCGAGACCACACCAGGGGGCGCGCAGAATCGAAAGCCAGGCAATGCGGTCGTCCAGGCTCAACAGGGCTCGCGTCAGGGACATCAGGTCGACAATCGCCATGCGACTGGCGAGTCGGTCGATTTCCGTGGCCTGCCAGTGCAGGCCGCGCCGGGCCAGGGCGGGGAGTATCCACTGCAGGTGCGGTCGGCTGCGCACCAGAATCGCCACCGAGTCTTCCTCATCGGCGGCCAGGGCCTGCTCGGCGAGCTCGGCGACCGACTCGGCTTCCTGCAGTTGCGCCAGGGTCTTGTCCGGGCTGGCCTCCGGGTTGACGGCTTCACTGTCGGCGTCGTCCGAGTCGTTCTGATGCAGACAACCGTAAAACTGGACGGCTTCATTCTCGAGTGGGGCATTGAAGGCGATGGACGGTGAATAGCGCACCGCACCCCGGCCAATATCGTCCCGGGCGGGAAAGGCCCGGGAAAAAATATCGTTGACCCAGCGAACCACGTTGGTCTGGGAGCGGAAGTTCACGGTCAGATCCAGCGCGGTCATGGGTACCTCGCCAATGCCGTGCTCACGGGCGTCCAGGAACAGGCCCACGTTGGCGTCGCGGAACCCGTAGCAGGACTGCATGCCATCACCGACGATAAACAGCGTGCGGCCGTCGTCGGGTTGCCAGCCGGCGGTCAGCTGCTCCAGCAGCCGTAACTGTGGGGCGGCGGTATCCTGAAATTCGTCCACCAGAATATGCTGAATACGGTAATCCAGTTTTAGGGCGATATCCGTTGGGTTTTCTTCATCCCCCAGAGCGAAGCTGGCTGCCTGGGCAATGGCACTGTAGTCGGTGGCGCCCAATTGTTTGAATATCAGGGTCAGCTCGGCGCTGAGCAACGGCAGCAGACGGGTCAGGCTGTCGAGCAGTTGCCACTGGCTTTCGGTGTATTCCGCGGGTGGTAGCTGGCGCACGGCGTGCAGCTGCTCGGCCAGGTCCGGGGTTTCTTCCTGAATCTGTGCGACCCACTCGCCGTACTGCTCTTTCAGTGCAGCGCCGGGTTTGCCCGCGGGGAAGCCTTCCTTTTTGGTCAGCCGCTTGCGCCACTCCCCCTTGGCGGTGAGCATCAGTTCAGCGAGCGCCTGCCAGTCGGCCACCGTCGACGGGCTCGGATCGGGCAGGGCGGTGATGCCTTTCAGGCGCAGAATCGGGCTTTCCGGGTTGTCCTGCTCGACGTTCGTGGCGGCCTGATCGGCCAGGTGGCAGAGATCGCTGGCGTGGTAGCCGATGCCTTCGATCACCCGGTTCAGTTGTTCTTCAATTACATCTTGCAGTACTGCCTCAAGGTAGGGGCGGGCGTGGGCCTGTTGAGCCTCGAGCATCACCCCCAGCCACTGGTCCCGCTTGGCCAGCAGACGCATCAGCAGCGTCTCGATGGCCGGCAGGTTGGTGTCCAGGTGACGCAGCAGGCGCTTCAGGTCCTCCCGGACGGTGTCGTCGGTTTCCAGGCGGGCCAGGAACTGATGTACGGCCTGGCGATAGGCGAGTTCCGGGGCGTCCAGGGTGTCCGGTTGCGCGCCGAGCTGGCTGTCCAGGGGCAGTTGCCGGGTGATGGCGCGACACAGACTGTCGATGGTCTGGATGCGCAGTCGCTGTGGACTCATCAGCAGTTGCCACTGGCACTCTTCGTCGCGCTGCAAGACCGCCTGAGCCAGACGCCAGGTGCGCCGGGCGTGGGGGTTGTCCGGCTCCGACCGTTCGGCGGCCTCGCGCAGGGCCGCCATGATGCGGTCCTGCATTTCCCCGGCGGCTTTGCGGGTGAAGGTGATCGCCAGTACTTCTTCCGGAGCGTCGCAGCGGGCCAGCAAGGTCAGGACGCGCTGAGTCAGCAGCCCGGTTTTCCCGGACCCGGCGGGCGCCGCCACCGCAAAGGAGCGGGTCGGGTCCAGCGCCGCCTGCCGGGCGTCGAAGTCCGGGGGCGCATCGGGGCTGAAGGCGCCGTGGGGGAGGTTGTCCAGAGTTGTTGGGTCCATAAAAAGAACGTGTCAGGTTGGTCGAAAAGTTGGGTAACGGCGGATGCGGGCTTCGCCCTTATCCGCC
>NZ_DGMV01000029.1:0-12750 GCF_002388575.1 Marinimicrobium sp. UBA4509 | reverse complement strand
GCCGAGCGCAGCGGTATGACCCGCATCCGCCGTAACCGAACCCGGCCGCATCCTCCGTTGCTTTGGTTTACAAAATAAACCGCGCGACGGTATCGGCTTCCAACACCCGGTTTAACGGTACCAATTGCCCGCTGTACCGCTGCGCCTTGGCGTCCTTGAAATCCACCCGGGCATCGCCGGCCATGAAGGTCCGGGCCAGGTCGCTCAGTACCTCGCGCCACTCGGCCCGCTGAGCGTCCCAATCCTCGCTGGGCTTGACGCCGGGTGGGGGCGTACTCAGGGCTCCGAGGCCAATCCACTGCAGCGCTTTCGGGTTCAACTGCGCAAAGGCGATACCGCTGACCGGGTCTTCCTCGGTGACCGCATACAGCGGCAGCTGGGGTTCGTCGGGGCGCGGGCCCTGCCACTGATTGGCATTGAGGTCGGCGCCGGTTTTGTAATCAATCAACAGTCGCTCGCCGTTTTCCAGCTCGTCGATGCGGTCGATAAAAAGCGTCAGGTTCAGGCCATTGAATTCAATCAGCCGGCGTTGCTCGGTGGCCACGACGCGGAAGGGCGGGCGTTGTTTTTCCAGCATCAACCAGCGCTGTACCATCCGGCTCAATCGTTCCTGCTCCAGGGCACAATACTCCGGCCCCAGTTCCCTCGGTCGCCGCTGACGGATCGGCGCCAGGGTCTGTTCACAGGTGCGACTGATGAGGTCGTTCAGCGCCTCCTCTTCAATGGCGTGCAGTTGCGAGGAGTCCCTCAGGGTTTTCCACACGGTGGCCAGCACGCCGTGCAACACCGTACCGCGCTCGGCGGCGGAGAGGCCCAGTACCGGCGCATCCGGGAGCTGGGCCCCCAGACGCAGTTGGGCGAAGGCGTTGAACGGGCAGGCTGCCTGATGCTTGAAAAGCGAACTGCCGCCGGGCGCTTTGCTGCCGGCGGTGATGCCGGGTCCCTTGGCGCTGTGTACCGGTGTGAGTTCTCGGGCTTCCTCCAGAATGGCCTCGAAGGCCTGTCGGGCACTGATGGGCTCCGGGACCAGTTCGGCCAGTGGGGTCTCCGGCAGGGCGCGAATCAGCGGGCTGGGTGACAGGTCGCCCTGATCGTCGCTGTGGGGTGCGCTGAATACCACCTGTTCGGCGCATTGCCGGTAGTGGTCGGTCAGGCTGCGGGCAAAGTGCAGTTCCCGCTCGGCGCTGGCGTGGGGCATCTGTCGGTCCCGCTGCAGTTCGAGCGGCAGCAGGGGGTTGGGGGCGGGCACCGGGGGCCACTGGCGCTGATGCAGGCCCAGTACCCAGCAGTGGCTGAAGCGCAGTCCGGCACCCTCCAGGGCCCCGAGAATCTGAATGGGAGAGTCCGGTGTCTGGGCCTGAAACGGGGTCTGTTGGGCCAACTGGTTCAGTTGGCTCAGGGCCTGAGTCAGACTCAGGTCGGCGCCGGTGGCCTCCAGAGCGGCGAAGGTTTCCAGCAGCTCATGCCAAAGCCCCAGTTGCTGGAACTCCTGACTGTCCAACCGGCGCGGGCCGGGCCAACCCAGGGTGTCCAGTTGCTGCCGGAAAAGCTGGGCCCACTGGCGCGCGCTGGTGGATCGGGGCATGCGTCGTCGCTGCTCGTCGAGTAGCTGCAGACGCCGGTTCAGCGTCGGTGCCTGTGCGGTGGTGTCGGGCGGAAGCGCAGGGCTTGCTTGCGCCTCACTCAGCCAATCGGTGATCACCTGGCCATGAAAGCGCAGGTCACTGCCGGTGAGTTCAAATTTGCCCTGCTCCCGCAGCCGAGTGACCCACTGCGCGCGTAGTACGGCCTCCGCATCCGGCTCCCCCCAAAACGAGTTCTGAAGCAGTTGGCACACCTCGCTCAGCGGCCACTGATCCCGCAGTAGGCCGAGCAGGCTCAAGGCGGCGTGAATCAGTGGCGTCGCGCCCAGCGGTACCCCGGCGGAGAAGTTGAATGGCAGGGTGTAACGGGGCGTACCCGGCAGAGGAACGGTGGGCTCGAAAACCTCGGCGAAGATCCGCTCCACCTGATCCCGTCTCTGGCCCAGGTCCGGTACGATAATACCGATGACCGCCTCCGCTGATGCTTGTAGTTGGCGCAGGCTCCACAGGGCGGCGGCGCGCAGCTCGGTGTCCGCATCCGGGGCCGCGACGCGATGTAGGTGGTTGTCGCGGGTGCCTTTGGGGGAGAGCGCGACGCGTTCGAGCGCCGCGGCTTCCAGAATCCGCTGATGCAGGGGAGGCAGGTCGTCAAAACCGAGTAGCCAGAGGCGGGGCTCGGGCTTCAGGGCACCGGTTTCATAGGCCTGGGCGACAATCTGCTGGCCGGCTTCCGGTGTCATCAATCGACGACTCGCCAATCGCTGCTCAAAGTGCTCGGCCCAGCGCAGGAAGCTGCGGCTATTGCCGTTCAGATAAGGATCCTGCCGGAGCGTATCGGGCGCCACCTCCCACAGCGTGAGTGCGCGCAGCGCCGAGTCGGCCTGCTGGGCCAAGGGGTCCGCCTGCAGAAGGGTTTGGGCTTCATCCGACTGACCGATCACTTGCTCCCAGACCCATTGGCGTTGGTGGCGGCTGGCCAGTGCCCGGTCGCAACCGGGGTAGCCCCGGCTCACCAGTGTCTGCCACTGCTCATCCAGCCACCGGTTGAGAGGCCATACTCGTGGGGCGGCCCAGGCCTTTTTTCCCTGCTCGCGCTGATAGTGGCTCCAGGCCTTCAGCAGGTGGCGCCGCAGGCGATCGTTAGCAGTGATGATGGGTTCACCGGCGTTCAGGGCGGGTAGCAGGGGGCCGAGATCGAATAGGGAGGTTGCCATGGTGCTCCGGGGTTTTCGGTCGTTGGGGCAATGCGCGAAGAATAGCATGACCGGCGCGAGGCTTCAGGGGCGCTTGTTCCATTGAACGAATGATGCGCCAAATTCTGTGCTAGTCTTGAAGGAGCTGTCAGAAAAACGAAGGCAGGCGGTGCCCACGGAGCTTTTACGGGGTCACCATTGAGCGGGGCCGCCATTCAGGGGAATACAGATGCCGTTGATGACATCGATCAACACCAAACTGTTGGCGATCGTGGTCTTGTTCGCAGCGATCAGTGGGGTTTTGATCGGTTTGTGGCAGGGAGCAGAGGAGTCGCGCCGTCTGCAACAGGGGTACGACGAGCGCCTTCAAATGCTGGGCGAACGTTACCGGGATCGCCTGACTCAGGAGTTTGCCCGTCGCCAGAATCTGCTGGTGGCCACTCGTGATGCTCTGGCCGATTCACTGATCCGCACTGCCGGGGATACCGTGCCTCTGGACTTTGGGTTTCAGCGCGACCCCGATGGCGCGGTACGGGAGTACCTGGGGGAGTCCGGCCTATTCATTCACCGGGACTCTCCGATCACCGACGATATGCGCCGACTGGTGTACCACACCAACGGTACCTGGTTGAATATCGAGCCTCTGTTGAAGACTCAATTCAATGCCTTTTATCTGATCACCAAGGACCGGGTCAGTCGCATCTGGCCTGCCTCGCTGGTATCCGGGCACTTACCTGCCCACGATGTGACCCAGGAAATTTTCTACACGCTTGCCGCTCCCGTTGAAAATCCCCTGGGGAAACCACGCTGGACCCCTATTTATTTTGACTACTACCCTCAAGTCTGGACCACGTCGTTACTGGTGCCGCTTTACGTCAATGGTCAGTTTGAAGGTGTGGTAGGGGCGGACCTGGATATGTCGTTCCTGTTCAGTCAGATCAATCAGTTGGAGTCGGACTTCGAATCCCTCAACGGGTTTATTTTCAGTGCCGATGGCGAACTGATCCTGCACGGCGATCAGTCGCTCAGTGCACCGGCCCAGCAGCGCGGCGATTATGAGGTGTTCAACCAACGGGCCGAGTTGAGCCCGGGCATGCGTGAGTTCATCGACCGGTCCCGGTCGGGACAGTGGCCGCCCGGCGGAGTCTATAACCACGAGTTACGGGGGGATATACAGCGTATCAGTTACCAACCACTACCCGAACTCGACTGGTATATCGGGCTGCACTACCCCGAGTCGATGCTGGAGTCCCGGCATGCGGAAACCATGATGACGATTTACCAGAATATTGCGGGAATGTTGTTGTTCCTGTCGTTGGGGATGTATTACGGGTTGAAGTGGTTGGTAACGCGACGGATTCTGAAACTGGCGGATATGACCGAGCGCATTGGTGCCGACAATTGGTCGATCCGCCTGCCGGAGTCGGGCAACGATGAAATCAGTCAGTTGGCCCGGGGCATGAACCGCATGCTGGAAAAAATCAACGAGCTGTTTCGCGGACTGAATAACAGCATTCAGGATATGGAACGGCTGGCCTATTACGACCAGCTCACGGGCTTGGAGAATCGGCTCCTGTTCAAGGAGCAGTTGCGTACCGCACTGTACGCGATTCGGCGTGAAGATCAGAATCTTGCGTTGTTGTATCTCGACCTGGATCACTTCAAAGACATCAACGACAGTCTCGGTCATGAGGCCGGTGACCGTTTGTTGGTGAGTGTCTCCCAGCGCCTGCGGGCCTGCCTGAGAGAGGAGGACTCGGTGGCTCGTTTGGGCGGAGACGAGTTTGCAATATTATTGCGCAATGTCTCCGAGCCCCGCTATGCGTCGGTGGTGGCGGAAAAGATCATCGACGCCCTGGGATATCCGATCCGGCTGAACGCCCAGGAAGTGGTGGTAGGAACCAGTATTGGCATTACGCTCGCGCCGGATGACAGTCGGGATCTAGAATTGTTGATGCGCAATGCCGACTTGGCGATGTATCAGGCAAAATACCACGGACGCAATGTGTATCGCTTCTACACGCCGGATATGAACCGGGAAGTAGAGCAGCGTTTGCGCCTGGAGCGCGAATTGCGCCTGGCGTTGCAGAACCACGAGTTTGAGCTCTATTACCAGACCCAACTCGATATGCAGACCGGAAGGGTGGTCGGTATCGAGGCGTTGCTGCGTTGGAATCACCCGGAGCGCGGCCTGGTGCCGCCGGATGAATTTATTCCCGCAGCGGAGGACAGCGGCCTGATCGTGCCCATCGGACAGTGGGTCCTGCGTGCCGCCTGCCAGCAGGCCAAAAATCTCTACAAGGCTCAGTTCAAACACGTAAAAGTGTCGATCAACGTGTCAGCGAGGCAGCTCAGTGACCGGGACTTTGTATCGGACTTCAAAGCAGTGGTAAGAGACACTGGGGTGGAGCCGGAACAATTGGTGCTGGAGGTGACCGAGAGTACTTTGATGGCGGACACCCAAGTCGCATTGGCACATCTGCATGCACTGCGCACGTTGGGTGTGGGGCTGGCAATTGATGACTTTGGTACCGGCTACTCCTCCCTGAGCTATCTGAAACGCCTGCCCGTCACCTGTCTTAAAGTGGATCGCAGCTTTGTCCAGCATTTGCCGGCCGATGACGAGGACCGGGCCATTACCACCCTGATCGTCGCCATGGCCAACAGTCTGAACTATCGGGTGGTGGTCGAAGGGGTGGAGACTGAGCCGCAGTGGGCCTTTCTGCGCGAGTGTGGTTGTCACTTTGGTCAGGGCTATTACTTCAGTTACCCGGTGCCGGTGGAGCAGCTCATGGTGGGGTTGCTCGAAGCGCAGAAGCGCCATTGATGGTCGTCAGTTATTGGGTACGGCGACCACCTGAATATCGTTGATGCCGAACTCGGCCAGTGCCGGCCCGAGCCGCTCGACCTCGGGGCCATCGGCGGTAAAAAGTGCTTGGTGAACCGGGCTTTCACTGGCTGACTTCCTGCGACCGAGCTCGGTCAACCAGTAGGCCACTCGGCGGGCGATCGCCTCCCCGGAATCAATCAGTGCGACCTCGGGTCCGACAACGGCCTGCAACTCCTGCTTCAGGAGCGGAAAATGCGTGCAGGCAAGCACCAGAGTATCCATTTCCGGAGCGCGCGGATGGCTCAGCATGGGTGACAGCAGGTCCTGAAGCTGTGCCAGGGAAGGCGTCTGTCCGCGCAGGTGCGCCTCGGCCAGCCGGACCAGCTCGGAGCTTCCCAACGAAATGACCGTGCAGTCGGCGGCAAATTGCTGGATCAGGTCCCGTGTATAGGAGCGGGCAACCGTCCCCGGAGTGGCGAGCAAGCCTATGACTCTGGAGCGCGATTGATGGGCAGCGGGCTTGATCGCGGGGACCACGCCCACGATCGGCTCGCGAAAGTGCGCCCGGATGTGCGGCAGGGCCAGGGTGCTGGCACTGTTGCAGGCCACGACCACTACATCGGGGCGGCTGTGCTCGATCAGCCGGTGCAGGACCCGATCGACCCGCGCAACGAGGACCTCTTCGCTTTTCGTACCGTAGGGAAAGGCGGCATTATCCGACGCATAGCTCACCGAGCAGTGCGGAAGCAGTCGCTGAATGTCCGCCATAATACTCAGGCCGCCCACCCCGGAGTCGAATACCAACAGGCGAGGGGGGGGATCAGCGGGCATTGTACAGGTCCGTGGTCATTGGCTTCACAGTCGTTCTTGTGCTCCTGGAGTGACTATTGTTCCTGCCGATGGGCTCACGGTGTCGCCAACCGCGGCGAATGTGTCGTGGGCAGGGCCGGTCAGGCTTGGTAGAATCGCCGCGACGATTGTATTTTGCCCCCCGGTTCTGCACAAGGGAACCGACCAGATAACGGGAACGATCTTTGCCTCTGACCAATGTGACTTTACTGATGGCCGCCGCGGGTGGCCTGCTGAGCGGCCTGATACTGACCGTGCTGTTCTACCACTGGCGACTCAAGGAAGCCGTGGCGGCCCGCACCCGGGAGTTGGAGCAGACCCTTCAGCAGGCGCACAGTGACTGGGCGCTGGAGCAGGCCGATCATCGCCACGAGCGCGACCGCCTGGAGCGGCAGTGTCTGGATCTGCGCCGGCGCGAAGACGAGTTACGCCAGCAGTGGCAGGAAAGTCAGCATCAGCATGAGCAAACCCGACAGCGCCTGAACACGGCTCAGCAGGAGCTGGCCGCCGCCCGGGAGAAGCTCGAGTACCTGGGAGAGGCCCAGCGGGAGTTGCGCCAACGGGACCAGGCGCTTGCCGAGGCACGACGGCAGGCGACCGAGCTGGAAACCCGGCTCGGGCAGGAACGGGAGCAGTTTGAAGCCCAGTTGGTCCTCTTGCAGGATGCCAAAAAGCAACTGACCAGTGAATTCGAAAATCTGGCCAACCGGATTTTTGAAAGTAAGCAACAGCAGTTCTCCCACAGCAGTAAATCCCTGCTGGAAACCGCCATCGATCCGCTGAAAACCCAGCTCACGGACTTCCGCCGCAAAGTGGAGGACGTGTACGAAAAAGAAAACGCTGAGCGCAACAAACTCGCCGGCCACATTGAGCAGTTGCACCGTCAGGCATTGAAAATTGGTGAGGATGCCGTCAACCTGACCCAGGCGCTCAAAGGCAATACCAAGTCCCAGGGCAATTGGGGCGAGGTGGTGTTGGAGCGGCTGCTGGAACAGTCCGGGCTGCAGAAAGGCCGGGAGTATGAAACCCAGGTCAGCTACGCGAGTGCGGATGGCGGGCGCCGCACGCCGGATGTCATCGTGCGCTTACCGGAGAACAAGGACATCATCATCGATGCCAAGGTTTCGCTGGTGGATTATGAGAAATATTGCAACAGCGATGATCAGGACGAGCGCGACCGATTTCTCGGGCAACACATTCAGTCACTACGCAACCATATCCGTGGCTTGAGCGTAAAAGACTACGAGCAGCTCGACGGTGTTCGGGCGCTGGATTTCGTGTTCATCTTTGTCCCGATCGAAGCCGCCTTCATGCTCGCGCTTCAGCAGGACCCGAAACTGTACAGTGACGCCTACGACAAACACATCATTCTGGCCAGCCCGACCACATTGCTGGCCATTCTACGCACCGTCGAAAACATCTGGCGGTACGAAAAGCAGAACAAGAATGCCGAACGCATTGCCAGGGATGCCGGGGCTCTGCACGATCAGTTTGTGCTGCTGTTGGATGCGCTGGATACCGTGGGCAATCACATCGGTAAGACCCAGGAGGCGTTCGATACCGCGCGTAAACGCCTGGCGACGGGTAAAGGAAACCTGTTGCGTCGGGTCGACAACATTCGCCGGTTGGGCGCCAAAACCAAAAAGAGCATCGCTCGGGACAAGCTGGAAGAGGCGGATGAGTCCGAGACTCTATTGGACGTTGATGAGCCAATGGACGCCGATGAGGCGCTGGAGGATGGGGCCGAGCGGGAAGACGAAAAAGCCACGAATTGAGCCTGTGCGGACGCGTCGAGCCGCCGATCGTAAATCTGAATTGTCTGAATTGATAGTTGACTGAAAGGATCAAACCATGAGCAGTACCTGGATCATTCTGAGCATTGTCGGAGCCGTCATTATTGTCGCTTTGGCCGTTGTGGCCGGCATTCTGCAATACAAGGTGCACAAGCTGAACCAGGCCCGCAAAGCCCAGGAATCGGCACTGCAGGCCGAGAGCGACGCCCAGCGTGAACGCATCAACAAAAGCATTCAGGTTATCGCCCACGCTGTCGGGTCCGACGATATTACCCTGACCGAAGCGAGCATCCGGATCAGTGTATTGCTGGACAGCCTGGGGGTAGAGGATGAAGTGCGGGACGAATTCTCAGCCTTTTACGAGCTGAAAGGAGCGACCGAGCACATCCCGTTCCTGGATGCCTGGAAAGCGCTCAGCAAAAAAGAAAAATTCCGTTATGACCGGGAGCGCACGACTCAGGAACAGTTCCACGAGAAAGCGGTGGTGGACGCCGCCAAACGCATCCGCGGCCGCAACTTCTGATTGATTCACCGTTTCAATCATCGCTTGCGCAGTACCACCCCGCACTCCAGGTGATGGGTGTAAGGGAACTGATCAAACACCGCAAAATGTTCGATACGATGGGTCTGGGTCATGGTGTCCAGGTTGTGCTTTAACGTATCCGGGTTGCACGACACATACAGAATATTGTCGAACCGTTGGGTAATGCGGGTGGTGTGTGGGTCAAGCCCCGCCCGGGGCGGATCGACAAAAATGGTGCTGAACCCGTAGCTGTCCAGATCCACGTGGCGCAACCGGCGAAACGGCCGGACCTTGTCCAGCGCCTGGGCAAAATCCTCGCTGGACATCCGCACCAGGGTGACATTGTCCACACCGTTCAGGCGCTGATTGTACTCGGCGGAGGCCAGCGAACTTTTGGCCAGCTCGGTGGCCAGAACGTGGCGGAAGTTCTGGGCCAGTGGCAGCGTGAAATTGCCATTCCCACAGTACAGCTCCAGCAGATCACCACCGAAAGACCGGCTGTGCTCCACGGCCCAGGTCAGCATTTTTTCGCAGACGCGACCATTTGGCTGGGTGAATCCGGTTTCTACCTGTTGATACTGGAAAACCTTATCGGCCACCTGCAGGCGCTCAACCACAAAGTCCCGGTCCATCACCACTTTCTGTTTCCGGCTTCGACCAATCAGGTCCACGCCCAGCTGTTTTTTCAGGGCCCGGGCGGCCTCTTCCCAGGCTTCATCCAGACGCTTGTGGTAGAGCAGGGTGATCAGGGCTTCACCGGACAGGGTGGTCAGAAACTCCACCTGAAACAGCTTCAGCCGCAGTATGGGGTCGGCATTGATGGCGGCCAGCAGTTCGGGCATCAACCGATTGATCTGTTCGGAGGCGACGGGAAAGTCATCGATCAAAAACGGTTTTTTGTATTCCCCCGGCTGATACATGGCGTAGTTCACCTGGCCATCGTCCTGCCACATCTTGAACTCGGCCCGCAGCCGGTAGTGCTTTTCCGGGGAGCTGAATACGTCAATCTCGGGCAGGTTGAAGCGCGCAAAATCCTCTTTCAGTCGCGCCACTTTCTGGTTCAGTTGGGCGTCGTACTGATCGGGGAATACTTGATGAATGGCCATAACGTCGGGTCTGTGTGAAAGGCGGGGGCATCCGCCCCGGAAAAAGGGCGGATTGTATCAGTTCAGGAGCGGTTTTTCAGGGCGCTTGGCACTCACCCCAATCACAGACGATAAAGCTCTGGCTCTGCTGACCGCAGTAGATGCCATAGGCTTCATGGGGCCACTCATTGGCGATCACCACCAGTTCGGCGTTCGGACAGGTGTTCGCCATGCGCCGCTCGATTTCCCGGTAGCTGCGCCCGGGGGCGAGATTGCGAGGGATTTCAAGGGCTAGGGTGGGCACCTCACTCAGGGCGACCGGCCGTTCGGCATCCGCCACCAGGGCGTCCCGCACCAGAATGTCCCGCTCGGAGTCGGGCGTCAGGTAAGGGCGTTCGGTCAGCGTCGGCTCCAGCTCATCCAGGCGGCGCTCGCAGACAATTCGCTGGTTGTTGGCGCTGCGCTCGTTCAGTCGCAGCTCCTGCACCGCCCGGCCCCGATGCTCGTGCCGGAATCGCACCGCCGACAGCGCCAGGGCATGGCCGGCATAGTCGCGGGTTTCACCTGCCAGCTCCCGGTTCAATTGAGTGTCGGCGCCGGCGAGCAGGTCGCCATGGGTCTCCATCCAGATGGTGCGCAAGTCCTGGGCGTATATCTTCAACTCCGGGCTCACTGCGGCGCACTCGGACAGTAGCCCTTCGGTGTAGATTGCTTCCGTCAGGAGCGCGCGGGCCATCTCGTTGCGCTCGGCCTCGGAAGGCGGTACCACTTTGGGTCCGGCGCAGGCGGTAAGAAACAGGGCAAGTGCTGCCAACAAAGCGGGAATCACGGATCGGCCAGTGGTGTGCGCGGGTGACCGGGTTGGACGTGTTCGAATCATAAGGAAGACCCCGAAGAAAGCGAGTGAGATGAACGATGATGTTCGGTGCGGTCGGCCAGGGGCAGGCGAATGGTAAAGCAGGTCCCCTCCTCGGGCATCGAGTCCACTTCAATGGTGCCCGAGTGGTGCTCGGTGATGATGAAGTAGGAGACCGACAATCCAAGCCCCGTGCCCTGACCGACCTCTTTGGTGGTGAAAAAGGGTTCAAAAATGTGGCGGCGCACATCCTCGGACATGCCCGGCCCGTTGTCCTCAATCTGCAGAACCGCAGCGCCGCGTTCGAGGTAGGCGCGCAGGTGAATGACCGGCGCTGTGCCCTGTGCCTCGTCGCACTCATCACTCTGGAACGCCTGCACGGCATTGCGCAGCAAATTCAGAATCACCTGCTGGATTTCCGCCGCGGAGCCCACCACCGGTGGCAGGTCCGGAGCCAGCTCGGTAATGATGTCCGGGCGCCGATGCCCCTGGCTGCTTTGCAGGTTGAGGGTGTTATCGCTCAACTCCAGCGTGTGTTGGACGATGCGCACCAGGTCGAACTGCTCATGAGCCCGGTTATTGCCGCGGGAGAACTCCAGCATGTTGCTGACAATGTGCATGGATCGCTCGCCGGCCTCGCGGATATCCTCCAGAAAGTGGAATACCCGGCGCTTGTTCAGATACTGGTGAAGCTGTTCCAGCTCGACCCCCAGCTCCCGGGCCACTTTGTGGTTCTGCTGAAGCTCAAGCGAGGTGCGCCGCTGAATGTTCTGTACGCCGTGCAGTACGGTGCTCAGGGGGTTGTTGATTTCGTGCGCCATACCAGCGGCCAGCTCGCCAAGCGACATCATTTTTTCGTTCTGGATCATCATGTTTTCAATGCGCACGCGCATGGTGATGTCATCCAGCCGGATGACCGCTCCGATCGCCTGAACCGCGATCAGCGGGTAGATGCTCAGGTCCGTATAGCGCGCGTTGCTGCCCTGGCCCTCCTGAATGTTTTCATTCACGAAGGGCACGCCGCTTTCGATGGTGCGGGTGATCGTTTCCATGGAAATGGGCAGGGCAGGGTACACCTCGGTCAGTGGTCGCCCCAGCGCCTGCTCCGGATTCAGGCCGGTTTCCAGTTCCGCCGCGCTGTTCCAGTGGGTCACGGTTCCGTCAGGGGTGACACCGATCAGCACCGACGGCATCGCATTGATGATGCTGTGGAGGTAGTCCTGGGTTTCCCGCAACAGAATCTCGGTGGCCTGGTGGTGGGCGACTTCGTCCTGCAACTGTTGATTGGTCTGATTCAGGCTCTCGGTGCGCTCAGCGATGCGGGCCTCAAGCTCCACCTTGTTCTGGCGCAGGGCATTGCGCGCCCGCTTGTTGTTCAGCCGGCTGCGCTGCAGCCCGATGATCAGCAGCGTCTGAAACACCAGCAGCAACCCGATCACCGCCCACAACAGCGCGGCCGGCCACGCGGCCTCCTCCTGAGCCCAGACCGCTGGCGACCAGACCAGCCACAGACCCAGCCAGAGGAATCGAAAACCGTGTTTCAGCTGGCACGCGTTCAAAGGCGATATCACTCAAGTTGTTATCGGTGGTGACAAACAAGCATTCTAACCCCCCAACGACCTAACTTCTAACGAACTGCATCAAAATTCGGCGCCAAATCTTGAACGGGGAATACATCGCTGGGGAAAGGCGGTTTATAAGGGGCTGGAAAAGGCCAATCGCGGGCCGCAAAATGATCAAAAAATGCCCAACAATCAATATCTTGGCTTTTTTATCAATAATTCCCCAAAAGTGTTTGACACCGGTTCGGATTTCGGTAGAATGCGCAGCCCATGGCGAGGGTGGTTAGCTCAGTTGGTAGAGCGGCGCCCTTACAAGGCGTAGGTCACAGGTTCGACTCCTGTACCACCCACCACTTCGTTAAGTGCGTTCCCTTGCCATGACAGCGCGGACCGGTAGTTCAGTTGGTTAGAATGCCGGCCTGTCACGCCGGAGGTCGCGGGTTCGAGTCCCGTCCGGTCCGCCATACATACGAAAA
>NZ_DGMV01000052.1:0-5851 GCF_002388575.1 Marinimicrobium sp. UBA4509 | reverse complement strand
CCACCGACGACGATCGTCAGCACGTGGAGGAGTTGTTGGGCCTGCGCGATGAGGGAACGGTTTTTACCGAGCCGTTCACTCAGTGGGTCATTGAGGATAACTTCGTCAACGGTCGCCCCGCTTGGGAAGAGGTGGGCGCGCAATTGGTCGACGAGGTGGAAATCTTCGAGAAGATCAAGTTGCGCCTGCTCAATGGTGCTCATTCAACTCTGGCGTACTCCGGTTACCTCGCCGGCTTTGATTATGTCAGCGAGGTAATGGCCGAGCCGGCCTTCGTGAAGATGGTGGAAACCTATCATGCCCGGGAAGCCGGTGAAACGGTCAGTGCACCGGAGGGGTTTGATATTGAATTCTATAAAGGCCAGCTGCGCGACCGGTTTCGCAACAAATCGCTGAAACACCGGACCTGGCAGATTGCGATGGACGGCTCACAGAAGCTGCCTCAACGTCTTCTGCACACCTTGTGGGATCAGCTTCAGGGTGCTGGTCATATCGACATCATTACCCTGGGGGTTGCCGCCTGGATTCGCTATGTCTCTGGCGTTGATGAGAAGGGGCAGCCCATTGAGGTTTCCGATCCGTTGGCGGATACCTTGCGAGCGGCGTGTGATTCGGCAAAAGGTGATCCGGCGGCCATGGTCAAAGCGGTGGTTTCGATCAAGGAAGTGTTCGGCTCGGACCTCATCAATGAACCGGTGTTTGTCGAGTCCACCACTCGCTGGCTGACGTCGTTTTACGATAAAGGCGTACTGGTGACGGTTCGCGAACACTTTGGCGAGTAATTGCCCTCCCTGTCAGGCTGGGCGGCGCTCGCCCGGCCGGCTTTCCATAGCCCCTTTGAGATATTCATTATGAGACTCGTTTCGTTCGCCTTTGCGTTGTTGGCCATGATGGTGGTGGTTGGCTGTGGTGATGCCCGTCGAGACCTACACGCCGTTGTGGATCAACAGCAACGCGCGTTTGACGATCTGCCGGTCTACCCGACGGTGCAGGCCGCGTTGGACGCGGCTCCGGATTCGAGCGACGCCCCCCATCGTATTCTGATTCGCGCAGGAGAATACCGGGAGAAACTGAGAATCGACAAGCCCTTTATCCATCTATTGGGTGAAGGCATGGAACAGACCCGAATTCACTACGATGACTACGCCGGTCGGGACGACGGTGACGGTAGTAACCTGGGTACCTTCCGCAGCTATACGGTCAGTGTGACCAGCACCGATGTGCAGTTCCATTCGCTCAGTATCGAGAACCGCTTCGAATTTGTGGCCAACGATGCGCTGGCCAAGGACCATCCGGATCGGGTGAGCGGAACCCAGGCCGTTGCGCTGCACCTGGACAAGGGCAGTGATCGCATCCTGGCGCGGGATGTTCAGCTGCTCGGTCATCAGGACACGCTGTACATGAACGGCAAACGCGCCTGGTTCGACAAGTCGCGCATCGCCGGTAACGTGGACTTCATATTCGGCGCGGGTAATGCGTTGTTCACTGATTCGGATATTCTGACCACCGCACGCGGGAGCAGGCACGCCACACACGGTTATGTGACCGCGCCCTCCACGGATATCGAGTCAGAGTTCGGTTTTACCTTTCTCAACTGTCGGCTGCTCCGGGAGGAAGGCGTCCCGGATGACTCGACCGCGCTGGGTCGACCCTGGCATCCGACCACCACATTCGATGACGGCCGTTATGCCGATCCGGACGCGATTGGCAAAGCCGTTTTTGTGGGCTGCTACATGGCGGCACATATCAAGCAGTCCGGCTGGGACAAGATGGGTGGTACCGCTCCGGACGGCACCAGGATGTGGTTCACCCCGGAAGATTCCCGTTTCTTTGAGTATGGCAGTGAAGGGCCCGGCGCTCACGATCATGAGGGGCGGCGGCATTTATCCGAATCTGAAGTGAAACAATACCGGATTGATACCATTCTGGGAGATTGGGAGCCGGAGCGGTAGCTCCGTCCTGCCAACAAAAACGGCAGGACATACCTGCCGTTTTTGTTGATGTCATGAGTGCGTCGTGGTTAGGCGATCGTGATGCGCTTGTCCAGGTACACATCCTGAATCGCATTCAGCAGTTCCACCCCTTCGTTCATGGGACGCTGAAACGCCTTGCGGCCGGAAATCAATCCCATGCCACCGGCACGTTTGTTGATCACCGAGGTGCGCACCGCCTGAGCGAGATCACCGGCACCGGTGGATGCGCCGCCGGAGTTGATCAGGCCGATCCGACCCATGTAACAGTTGGCCACCTGGTAGCGGACCAGATCAATCGGGTGGTCGCTGGATAAATGACTGTAAACCTTCGGGTGGGTTTTCCCGACCTTCACCGCATTAAAGCCACCGTTGTTCTCTGCCATTTTCTGCTTGATGATATCCGCCTTGATGGTTACGCCCAGGTGGTTGGCCTGACCGGTCAGGTCGGCCGCGGTATGGTAGTCAACCCCATCCTGTTTGAAATCACCGTTGCGCAAGTAGGTCCAGAGAATGGTCATCATGCCAAGCTCGTGCGCCTGTTCGAACGCGGCGCTGATTTCCTGCAACTGACGGCGGGAATTCTCCGAACCGAAATAGATGGTGGCGCCGATGGCAACGGCTCCCATGTCGTAAGCCTGCTTGACCTGCCCGAACAGCGTCTGATCGTAAGTGGTCGGGTAGACCAGGGCATCGTTGTGGTTCAGCTTGACCACGAACGGAATACGATGGGCGTACCGGCGGGCAACGGACCCCAGCGCCCCCAGGGTTGAGGCCACCGCATTACAGCCGCCCTCAATGGCCAGTTCGACTATGTTCTTGGGGTCGAAGTACAGCGGGTTGGGCGCGAAGGAAGCGCCCCCCGAGTGTTCAATCCCCTGGTCCACCGGCAGGATCGACAGATAGCCCGTGCCGGCCAGACGGCCGTGATTGAGCAGTTGCTGATAGGCACGAAGCACCGGAATCGGGCGATCGGTCTGGGAAAAGGTCTGGCTGACGTAATCGGCACCGGGAAGCGTCAGCTGTTCCTGAGTGATTTTTTCACAACGGTGAGTGAGCAGGCTGTCCGCCTCTTCACCCAGCAGCTTGGTGATATCGTTCATGTCTTTCGTCTCTCAGTTGGTTGATACGCGCACTGGAGTGCGTCTCTATCGTGTTGGCCATCGGTGATGGCAGGTTGGGCTCCCCCGGGAATTGACAGAGACACCTTCTCCGGCCAAAAGCTCTCACCCCTTTCGCCGAAGAACATCGGTGTCCCTGTCAAAATCAATTCAATTAAAGATCGTAAAATTCCGCACACTTTTTGGGAATCACGGATTTGTTCAGTACCCGATAATCGGGCAGACCGTTCTGATAGGGAGGATAGGCCTCTCCCTCGATGAGGGGCGACAGGTATCGACGGGCTTTCTCGGTAATATGAAAGCCGTCGTCGCTGATGAAGTCGGTGGGTAGACATTTCTCGACGTTGGCCACCTCGGACAGGGGCGCCTTGTCGATGTGCCACCGGTAAGGCTGATCGCTTTCACGAACCACCACTGGCATGACGGCATTGTCCCCGTTGACCGCGTACCGCACGGCAGCGCGACCGAGTTCATAGGCCTGGTCCACATCGGTTTTCGACGCAATATGGCGGGCGGCCCGCTGCAGATAATCGCAGACTGCCCAGTGGCATTTGTAACCCGCATGCTGTTTGATTTTGTTCACAATGACGGGGGCAACGCCACCGAGTTGGGCATGACCAAAAGCGTCGGTGCTGCCGGAGCTGGAGAGAAACTCACCCGCTGCATCCTTCGCGCCCTCGGACACGACGATCATGCAGAAGCCGCGCTCGGCAACGACCCGGTCGAGCTGCTCCAGAAAGCGTGATTCATCCAGCTGCACTTCCGGGAACAGAATGATGTCCGGTCCCATGCCCCGCTCGTCCCGCGCCAACCCGGCGCTGGCGGCAACCCAGCCCGCGTGGCGCCCCATGACTTCCATGACGAACACCTTGGTGGAGGTGCGTTGCATGGAGGCGACATCGAAGGAGGCCTCGAGGATGGAAACTGCCGTATACTTTGCGACGGAGCCAAAGCCCGGGCAGCAGTCGGTGATCGGCAGATCGTTGTCCATCGTTTTGGGGACACCGATGCAGGTGATGGGAAAGCCCATCTTTTCGGACAACTGTGAGACTTTGTGCGCAGTATCCTGTGAGTCGCCGCCACCGTTGTAGAAAAAGTAACGAATATCGTGGGCCCGGAAGACCTCAATCAGGCGCTCGTATTGGGTGCGATGTTCCTCTATCGACTTGAGCTTGTAGCGGCAGGACCCAAAGGCGCCGGACGGAGTGTGCAGCAGTGCCGCCAGATCGCTCTCGGACTCGGCGGTGATGTCGATCAACTCTTCGGTCAGTGCGCCAATGATGCCGTCTCGGCCAGCGTAAAGCGTACCGATGGTGTCGGGGTGGGCTTTGGCTTCGGCGATAACACCGGCAGCCGACGCATTGATCACAGCGGTGACGCCGCCGGACTGCGCGTAAAATGCATTGTGTGGCACGGTCTGTTCCTTTGGTTGATAACAATGAGGTTATTCCTCATTGCGGTCTCTCGTCTCTCATCAGTGGGCGCTTTTTTTGACGTCTTCCGTAAGCTCTGTTGGCTTTTCCGGTTTGTGCGTCGCGCCTCACTCTATTTGATCATAGTGTCGGTATCGCACTCCGTAAATAATGTCGGGGTGCAGAATCCAGTGCCGATTGGTCGTCTTCTTGGGAGACGTTTGCTTGGGTGAGTTTTTATAGGGGGAGTGGATTTTAGCACAGGCAGAGCTGCTTGCAATGGTTGCGTGAGGATAAACCGGGTGTAACCGTTACGACTTTTTTGCGATGACCCGAGGCAATTATTGCGTACCGTTTACATAAGTATGACAAAGCAACAAGAGTGAATTAAGCGTCGGGTGCCATGCATCACCCGACGGCGTTGATTGTAGTAAGAATGACTTTCTCTTTGCTTCAGGGCTCAGCGCTATCATCTCCCCCCGCCATATCCAACTCTTTCAGTTTGCGAGTCAGGGTGTTCCGTCCCCATCCCAAAAGATTGGCGGCATCGCGTTTCCGACCTGCGGTGTACTTCAGGGCGGTTTCGATCAGTGCCCGTTCAAAAGTGGGTACCGCTTCACTCAACAGTTGGTGGTGTCCGCGCGCCAGAGCCTGATCCGCCCAGTGGCGCAGCGCCTTTTCCCAATCGTCGGCGGGGGCGTTGCCTTCCTTGTGGTGAAGCAGTTCCGGCGGCAGATCTTCAATGTGCACTTCACGCCCGGACGCCATGACGGTAATCCACCGGCAAGTGTTTTCCAACTGACGGACATTGCCGGGCCAGGCGAGGGCGCAGAAAAACTCTTCCGTTTCCGGCAGTAGAATCTTGGTATCCACATCCAGTTCGCCAGCGGCTTTTTGCAGAAAGAACTTGGCCAGCTTGGGAATATCTTCCCGGCGGTCGGCCAGCTTGGGAATATGAATGCGGATGACGTTAAGTCGGTGAAACAGGTCTTCACGAAAACGACCGTCGGCAACCAGGTTTTCGAGGTTCTGGTGCGTGGCGGCAATGATGCGAACATCTACTTTGACCGGCGTGTGGCCGCCTACCCGGTAAAACTCGCCGTCGGCCAGTACTCGAAGCAGACGGGTCTGGGTTTCGGCGGGCATATCGCCAATTTCGTCCAGAAACAGAGTGCCGCCATTGGCCTGCTCAAAGCGGCCCTGACGTTGCGCGGCCGCGCCGGTAAATGCGCCTTTTTCGTGGCCGAACAGCTCCGATTCCATCAGGTCCTTGGGGATTGCCGCCATATTCAAAGCAATGAAAGGTTCTTCCCGGCGGGGGCTGTGGCGATGCAGTGCGTGGGCAACC
>NZ_DGMV01000037.1:52685-54421 GCF_002388575.1 Marinimicrobium sp. UBA4509 | reverse complement strand
TAGTTCGGGTTCGGGTTCCCGCTCGATCACCTCTGCTTCCCGGGGCTTCGCCGGAACCGGCCGGGTGAGTTGTGGTTGAGCCTCTGCCTCTTCTATCGGACGCTCCTGTTCTACTTCTGAAGTCTCGGTTGTCCGATCGAGCGTCTGTACGGCGGTTTTGCGCTCTGTGTCTTGCACCGCTTCCCCGCGCCTGAGTTCAGCGGCGCGTTCGCGGTCGATGGTGATACTTTCCCTTGCTTTTTCCCGGTCCTGATCGTCCTGGGCCAGCAGTGTCACCGGGCAGAGCGCCAGGCTCCCGAGACAAAAGCAGGATGCCAGCCGTAGCGCTGCCTTCATGGTGCGATCACCTCATCCACAAAATCGTAGGCCCTCAGCGCATCCACCGCCGCCTCGATTGAGGCATCTTCCGGTAGCCCCAACTGGATAATGCCAAGGGCGCTGGGTCCGGAGACAATACTACCGTTCACGCTCAATACCGCCGTCTGCACATCTGCCATGGTGGCGGCCGGGTCGAAGACCATCTGGACCCGTGGCCCCTGGGGCGCTTCTTCGCCGGAGGCGGGCACCATGTCCACCGCTGAGCCGTCGTCCCAGGGTTCCGGCCCCAGCAGCAGGGCGGCCTGTATGCCCACGATCAGGCTGGCGGCGATGGCTACCGGGCGCCAGAAATTCCTCCGGGGCAAGACGACGGGTGCCTCCTCCTGCTCGGCCCGAATGGCTTTCTGCAGGCGCGCCAGACCCAGTTCGCCGGGGCCCGTGGCCGGTTCACTCTGCACCGTGCTTCTCAGCGCTTTCAGGAACTCGGCTTCCCGGGCCAGGGCAGGATCGTCCGCCATTTTCTGCTCGAGTGCGTGGCGTTCCGCCTCCGGCAGTCGGCCGTTGGCCCACAGGTTCAGTTGTTCATCTATGTCTTTCACGATGACCTCATGGCTCTGGCCAGTTGTTTCTTCAGTAAGTTTTTGGCGTGGTAGACGCGGGACTTCACCGTACCTTCCGGTACGCTCAGGATACGGCCAATCTCCGCGTAATCCAGCTCTTCAAAAAACACCAGGTGCAACACCTCCCGGTGTGGGGGCGACAAGGTCTGCATGCCTGAGCGTACCCGTTCTGCGTCTTTGACCGCTGAGAGAGCCTGCTCCAGATCGGCCGCCGGGGTCTCATCCGCCAGGGTGTCATCCACCTCGGTAAATTCCCGGACGCCCAACTTGCGCCAGTGGGTCAGCACCTTGTTATGGGCGATGCCGAACATCCAGGTGGTGACCTTGGAGCGTCCCGCAAAACGGGCCGCCGAGCGCCAGACTTCCAGCATCACCTCATTGAGTAGGTCGGCGGCCACGAAGGAATCGTTCAACTTGGCCATCAGGAAGCGGTACAGCCGGGTTTCATGGCGGCGGTAGAAGGCGCTCATGGCCTCCATCTCGCCGCCGGCCATCGCGAGTAAAAGTTGTTCGTCGGTATCCTGTTCCGATAGGGCCATAGTGATTATCCGTGATTATTCTTCTTCGGTGCCTAGGGTCTGCAGGGGGCTGGCGGCCAATACGCGGCCGCTGGCATCCACCGCCACCACACGCCAGGAATAGGTTGTTCCCGGTTCCAACCGATGCAGCACCGCCGATGACAACCGAGTGCTTCGGGTGTTGCTCTTCAGCACCAGGCCGGTGGTCGGTTCCCGGGTGAAACGGTTGGGCACCCGGTCGGGTCCGGGTCGCTCGCTGGCGACATCGGGCTCGGGCGGC
>NZ_DGMV01000037.1:45585-52555 GCF_002388575.1 Marinimicrobium sp. UBA4509 | reverse complement strand
ACGTAAAATTCCAGCTGATAGGCGTGGGTGGTGGCGATCGCCGGCCAGGTAAACTCGGTATCCGCCCCCAGGGTGGCTGCCACTGCTCGGGCGCCGTTCAGGTGCGGTACCCACTGGGCTTCATGGGTCGAGCGGCTACTGACCTGGTAGCGCAGCACTATGTCGTTTGGCTCCCGCGTGCCGCTCTGTTCCAGCGTGGGGTGTACCAGGCGCAGGCGCAACAGATACAGGCCGGGTTGATCGGTGGGCAGTTTCGGGCTGCGCAGGTTCGACTGCTGACCGGCTCCAAGATATTCGCGCACATTGTCCAGACGTCGAAACACCGGTTGGCCGCGGGTGGTGGCGGGCGTCGCGACCTCCCACACCGCCTCCAGCAAGCCGGCCCGGTCGTAATGGATGATCGCTTCGGCGCGCAGCGCCTCATCCCGTGAGACCGAGGCCACTGGCGCGCCATCGTCAAAGCGCAGGGCGAGCCGGCGGAGGATCAGGCCGCTGGCGGTCACCTCTGAATTTTCCGGTAAGGAGCGCGCGGTATTGGGCAGCGGAGCGGCAGGGTCGGTCAGGCGCAGTGCCTGCACACCGGTGACCGGAATGCCGTTGACGCTGAACGGGCGCACGTAGGACAGCTCGCGCGCGCCCTGAGCGGCGGCCTGGGTACTGATAGCCGCGGGGACGGTCAGGGTTTCACTGAAGCTGAACGCGGTCGGTTGACCATCGGCGGAGCCGGAAATGCGCTCCATCAAGGGCCGGCGAACCATCCCCAGTGGCTCGCTTGAGGCCGGGTCACCGAGCGTAAAATAACCCACATCCGAGCTGACATCGCCAATGCGGTCAAAAAAGGCGCGCCCCCGCCAGACCACTGACAGGGTGGTATCGGTGCCGATCACCACCGGGCGGGCGACCGAGCAGGGTTGCATGGAAGAGCACAGCTCCACCTCCTGGGCGGAGGAGGGTAATGCGTATCCCAGCGCGAGGAGACAGAGGAGCGCGAGGCGATAGCCGATCTTGGCTGAACGCTTGAGAGCGGGTCGGTTCATGGTTGAATCCCCGGATAGGTCACCGGTAAATGGGTGCGCAGTTCAATAAACGCCTGATAGCTGTTCACCGAGTTGGGCAGCACGAGCTGATCCCGGTAATCATTGCGGGCAATGGACAGAATCAGCTCCACCCCCGGGCGATGACCTTCGGCTTCGCGTAGACGCCAGTTGAGGTTGGCGTTGAGGTAGGTGGTCTGGTCCCACTGGGCAAAGAAGGGGTCGTCCCGGGCACTGGTCTGGTTGAGCCCCATGCTGAAACTGCCCGCCAGGCGTTCCGGAACAAACGTGGCGTTGGCATCGAACGAATAAATGTGCCGGTCGGTGCTGAGGTTCTGTTCCGGGTAGGTGGTGTGTTGAAGCTCCCATCCGATATAGAAGTTGTAGTCGCTGTTCAGGTACCAACCGGCGTCCAGCCGGGTGGCCCGGGTGCGATTGTCGGGCTGCCAATCGGTGCCGTCCTCCAGGGTGTCATAGTGAATGCCGGCGGACCATTGCAACTGTTCTTTGCTGAAGGCGGCGGTCAGCTCAGCGCGCCGGGTTTTCAGGTCGTTGGCCAGGTAACCCTGGGGGGTGTAGTCATCTTTCAGGGTGGTGCCGCCGAGGTTGAGCGAATAGGTGGGTTGGCCCAGCAGGGTCAGCAGGGGATTTTCCGGAAGGTCATAGTCAAAGTAGGCAGTGCCCAATTGCCACTGCCGGGTTTCGGAAATCGCGTATCGGTCATCCTCGGTGAGGTTTGATTGTTCCACCGCGTAGTGGCCATCCCAGGTCCATTTGTCTTTGGTGGCATCAAAGAACGCGCGCTCGAGCTTTTTGTCGGCGGGGGCGTGACGGTTGGCGAGGCTGCGAAACCAGGTGCCCATTTTTCGGGCTTCCAGCCCCAGCCGCCAGTCCAGCGCATCGGTGCCCGAAGCGGTCGGGTCCAGCACCAGCAGGGCCGACCAGGCATCGCCCTGTTCCGGATCGAACCCCTGGTCCATGCCGTCAAAATCGTATTCGCTTTCTGCCTGCTCCAGACGCACCCGGAGCTGACGCTGGAAAAACAGGCCGTCCAGGGTAAGGTTCCAGGCATCCCCTTCGTGCACTACCGGGTCGGCATTGGGGTCCAGGCTACCGTAATCCGGTTGACTGACTCGCCCGGACAGGTGTTCACCGGCAAGCATCACCTGGGTGGTATCGCTGCGCCAGGGCCAGAACGTCAGCCGCCCGCCGGTCATGCGGTTGTTTTCTTCATCGGTTCCGAGGCCGGCATCAACCCCCACCGTCTGGCGGCTGGCCGCTTGATAGATCGACGCGGTACCGTCCCAGAGGGGCAGCTTGGCGCCGGTGGAGACGCCACGGCGTTCAAAGCCGTCCTGAATCAGACTGGCGGTGGTGAGTTGCTGGTCGCCCAACGCCAGGTGGTAGCGGTCGAACTCGCCGCGTAGCTGAAACCGGGCAAGGTCCACACGCCGGTCGGCGATGGCCAGGGCCTGGTCGTTTACCGCCATCAGGTCCAGATTGCTGCTTAACGTCCAGCGATCGCCGCTGAGTTCGGATTCCAGATGGCCGCCGCCCTGGGCCCGAAAATCGTCGCCGCCGATGCCCTCGCTCTCCGCCACCCGCTGGCTGAGCGCCAGATCGAGTTGGCCGTCGACATGGGCCGAGCGAAGTCCGCTGGAGTGGCGCACCTCGACCGACCAGTAACCCAGCTCCTGCACTTCGCCCTGGTCGCCATAGAACATCAATCGTAGTTCGTGGTGGCCGGGCGCCAGTGGGCGCACCGGGACATAAACCCAGCCCTCGGTGCGACGCTGTGCCAAGGCAGAGACGTCCATGCCGTCCAGCTCTAGGCTCAGTTGTCCCGGGTCTGCGGGGCGTGTGTCGGCGGCGAGCGTGATACGCAGCGGTTCGCGCGGTTGGAAAAAACCGTCGATTTCGGAAGGGGCCAGCCGGGCGTCAGCCTGGGCAATCGCGTGGGCGCCACTGAGCATCAGCCAACCGCCGAGCAGCAGCGTCAATGGCGTTGCGCCCCGTCGCTTCGGCGCCGGTGTTGTCAGGGGGGGAAATCGGGCCATCCAGTGCTCGCTCTGCAAGAACCGTCGTTATCGGTGGGTTGCAACCGATCCGATGCGGGTTCAATGTTTTTCAGTTATTTTTGCAGTGGGCCACTCACACCCTGCCCCTACCTCGGGTTAAAGCTACACGAAAATGGGTACGCTTCCAAACACAGCGGTCGCATCCCGAGACCGGCGTCGCATTTCACCTGCAAGGAGCTCCACGGGTTTGGGCACTAGCCGGCGTCAGTCCGCTTCAAGCGAACGCTTCCGGTATTGGGAGGGGGTTTGTCCAACATGCTTTTTGAAGATGGCGTTGAAGGTCGATTTGCTGGTGAAGCCTGCGCCCGCCATGATTTCCAGGATGGTGCGAGCGCGGTGGTCGGGGTCGATCAACAGCTGTTTGGCGCGCTCCACCCGGTAGCCGTTGATAAACTCAAAGAAGTTTTTTCCAAAGTGCTGGTTGAGTATGCGCGAGAGGGTGCGCTCGGGTAGGGACAACTGCCGCGCGAGTGATTCCAGTGATACCGTGCTATCCAGATACGGACGGCGCTCCGTCATCAGGGCTTCCACCCGGCGGACCTGCTCGGGCTTGTAGGGCTCGGCGTCGTTGCCTGGCGCGCGCTCGGGCAGGCCGCTGAACAGATGGGTGTAGCGAATGCTGATAAACACCAGCGAGTTCACGAACACAAAGTTGAGGTAGTTGCTTGCCACCCCGGTCAGATTGGCCAGGTGGGCGGGCATGTATTCCGCCGTGAGGTGCACCCCGAGTTGCCAGGAGGCAATCAGAACGAAGCCCAGAATGATCCAGGTCAACCAGCGACGTTCGCTGACCTCGACATTGGCATAGCGCTGCTGGAGCTGGCGGCGATAGCGCCAGAGCAACAGCAGGCAGTAGCCGCCGTAGCCGATGACGCTCAGATGCCAGAGGGTGACGGTGTGGCTCATCAGCGAAGACCAGATGAGATCCAGCTCGCGCATCAGCGCGACCTGTTCGGTGGCGGGGCGCCAGTGATACTGGCTGAGCATCATCAGGGTGGCCAGTAACGCCGGCAGCAGGTGTAGCCCGTGGTACCAGCGAAAGCGCGTCTGTCGGTACAGCACGGACAACACATAGGCATAGAGCAGCGGCCCGATGAGCCAGTAGCTGAAGCTGCCCAATAGCAGCAGGTTCGGGTTCCATTCCAGAATGAGTTGGCGCAGCGGGTCACTCCAGATCAGCAGGGTATCCAGATAGCGGACCGCACTGGCCAGCAGAAGACCGATCAGCAAATAGGTGCTGCGTATGGCGGGGCGGCGGGTGAAGAACAACAGGGCGGCCAGCAACAGATACTGACTGGCGGACATCAGCAGCACCAGGTCGTGAATGTTGAAGAGCAGTGCGTCGTGGGTCAGGTTTTTCAAAGGCCCGTCTACCGCCTCTGTTATAAAGTGATTCGTTGCAGCCCAATAGTAGTGGGACTTCCGCAGGGGTGCGAAGTCCCGCCCACCGGTATTCGGACGTGCGGTTTAGTGTTTCTGCCGGAAGTCGGGCGCGTGACTGTCTGTCCGATGATACCGTCATGGACAGGTCGGGACTGTAACCAGTTGCCGACGGCTCCACAAGCGCCGGGCCGGTTTTTGAGTCTGTCCCCAGCGCTCCAGCTTCCATCCAATAATAAGGTCATACCATGTCATCGAATGTATCGATCATTGTCCGCGCCTGCCTGATCAGCAGCCTGTTCAGTCTGGTGGCCTGTGGCAGTTCCGGCTCCACGCCCGAGCTTCCGAGCTCCAGCAGCGAATCGAGTTCCAGCAGCAGCTCGGAAACGTCCTCCAGCGCCAGCGCACCGGCCATGACCGCGCCCGATGACCCTCTGGAGCCTCACGCGACGGTGGCGGAGATGGGTATCGGTATTAACCTGGGTAACACGCTGGACGCTTACCCCAATGAGGGCGACTGGGCGCTGCCCGCTCAGGAGCGGTATCTGGAGGATTTCAACGAGGCCGGCTTCCAGCATGTCCGTATCCCCGCCACCTGGGATGATCACACCGCTGAATCCGCGCCCTATACCGTCGACAGTGGGCGTATGAATCGCGCTGAAGAAGTGGTGGACTGGGCGCTGGACCAGGGCTTCTACGTCATTCTCAATGCGCACCATGAGCGCTGGATCTGGGAGGGTGAAGGCCTGACCGAGGAAAAGCGGGCGCGCTTCCAGGCCATCTGGACCCAGATCGCCGAACGCTTCAGTGGCAAATCCCACCGGCTGATATTCGAAATTCTGAACGAGCCCATTGGCTTGAGCGCCGAACAGACCAATGACTTGAAAGCGGACATCCTGCCCATCATCCGGGCGCAGAATCCGACCCGCTTGGTGATCATTTCGGGGCACAACTATAGCGGTGTTCACACTCTGAGTGATATCGACCTGCCGGACGACGATTACCTGATTGCCAACTTCCACTCCTACGACCCCTGGGCTTTTGCCGGCCAATGCACGCGCCGGTGGGGCAGTGAGGCGGATCGAGCGGAGCTGGCCCAGATCTACGCCACCGCCGCCGCCTGGCGAGAGCAGAGCGGTGTGCCGGTGATGCTCAATGAGTTTGGGGCAGCAAAGTTCGACTTCCAGAACCCGGAGAACGTCTGTGAGCTGGAAGACCGGCTGGCGTATATCGGTCACCATGTGAATCTGGCGATCGAAAACGGCATCCCGGCCACTTTCTGGGACGACGGCGGCTCCTTCTCCACCTACGATCGTGAGGCCGGAACCTGGGGACCGGAGAAAGACGTATTGGTTGCGCCGAACAATCCCTGATGACGGGGCGATGCCACTCTTATTCGGTACGCTCCAGGTAGCGCCGGGCGAGGACTCTCAGTCGATCACGGTTGAAGCTCGGATCGTGGCCGGCATGCACTACTGACACCGGCAGGTCAAGCAACCGCTTCATGGTATGCCGGTACTGCTCAATGTCGGACTCGGGGAAATTGTCTAACAGGGGACCATCGTAGATGGCGTCCCCGGAGAACAGTACGCCTGAGTGGGCGTTCCAGAGGCCGATACTGCCCGGTGAATGGCCGGGCAGGTGAAGGACCTCAAAGGTCTCGTCTCCGAGGTCCACGATCTCACCGGCGGACAGCGTATCGGTGAGTTCACAGGCCGGGATACGAAATTTCAGTGGCTCGAAGTCGGCCTGGGGCAGGGCGTCAATCATTGATTCTGGCACTTCGTAGCCCGCCGCCTCGATATCGGCCTTCATCCCGTCGGGCCAGTGGTGGCTGCACAGCACCGGAAAGTCCTCCGGTTCGCGGAGTGAGGACTGCTCCAGCGGATGGGCCCGACGATCACTGAACTCCCCGATCGCCCCGACGTGATCCAAGTGGCTGTGGGTGGCAATGGCGGTCACCGGTTTGTCCAACTGATCGGCGATGATCGGCAGCAGCGGGCGGATTCCCATCCCGCCGTCAATGAGGAGGTGCCGGTGGCGGCCCCGCACCAGCCAGATATTGCATTGCAGTACTCGGGCGACATGGGGCTCCCAGAGTCGGTGAATACGATCGTCTATGCGCTCGCGCCCAAACCAGGTGTCGGCGATGGGCAGGCTCATGATGACCAGCTCTCGGTCAGGGCCTGGACGGACGCGTGGGCGCCGAAGATGCCTCCCTCGTTGTCCATCATCGCCAGCGCGGCGTCATGCAGAGCCTGGTCGCCAGCGCCACAGCCGTCCTCCAGCACGAGGCAGTCGTAGCCGCGATCGTTCGCTTCACGCAACGTGGAATGCACGCAGACATCGGTTGTGACACCGGTGATCAAAAGGTGCTTTATTCCCTGAGCCCGCAGCATCTGGTCCAGGTCGGTGGCGTGGAAGGCGCCATTGCCCGGTTTGTCGAGCACCGGCTCGCCGGGTTCGGGGGCCAGTTCC
>NZ_DGMV01000037.1:36468-45514 GCF_002388575.1 Marinimicrobium sp. UBA4509 | reverse complement strand
CGGGTTCGGGGGCCAGTTCCTGGATGATGTCGCAGCCCGGTTCGCCGCGCACCAGGAACCGACCGAGGGGACCGGGGCCACCGATGGGGGTGCCCATGGATTCGGCCCGCGCCCGCTTGGTGGGGCTGAGGTCGGTCAGGTCTGGACGATGTGATTCGCGGGTATAGATTACCCGGATACCCCGGGTCCGGGCGGCCTGCAAGACCCGTTGTAATGGCTCTATCGCGGCCCGGGTGCCTTCCAGTGAATTGCCCATCCGGGCGAAGTAACCATCAGGACTGAGAAAGTCGGCCTGCATGTCGATCACCAGCAAGGCGGTGTCGGCCGCGCTCCACTGACCCGCGAGGGGCCAGTGGTAGGGGTGGGACTGAGTCAGAGGTGACCAGCTCATTGCGCGGCTGACTCCATAAACGTTGTGGGGAAGCGAAGTTTGATGTAGCCGGGGTCGCCCAGCACCGTCTCTCCCGGAAACTCCACGCCGATCACTTCTGGGCCGCTGGCGCCCTCACCCAATAGGCCTTTCTCAAAGGCGAACTGGGTCATTGCCTTGAGGCCGTTCGAGAAGTCGTCGCTGCTCACCAGGTCGATGGCCTCTTCGGGGCTGAAAAAGTTGATGGTGGCGATCTGGCTCATAAAGCCGGCCCGATCCGTTTGCACAGCATCCGCCATGTCGGCGATGGCTTTATCGTGGTTGGGATGATCCGGTTCCAGCATGGCGATGACTTCGTACCAGGCGCCAGCCAGTGCCTTGCCCAGCTCCGGGTGTTGCTCCAGTGTTTCGGTGTGAACCAACAGAGCGTCGGTGATTTCATTGGGAATGTCTGAGCTGTCGAACAGCAGGCTGCTGTTGGGCATTTGGTCGAGAATTTCGCTCAACTGCGGTTTCCATGTGACTACAGCCTGACTGTCATCGGTCTGGAAAGCGGCGATGATGTCGGCATCTGAAGTGTTCACCACGGTCAGGTCGCGCTCGCTCATGCCCTGTTCATCCAGGGCTCGGGCCAGCAGGTAGTGTGATCCCGAGTACTCCACCAGGTTGACCCGGCCGCCTTTGAGGTCGGCGATGGTTTTGTCCTTGCCTTTCATGATCAGTCCGTCGCTGCCATTGGAGGCGTTGAGCAGCACCGCTACGGTGGAGTCGACGCCGCCGGCGGCGGGAATGGTGAGCGCGTCCAGTGTAATGGCAATTACGCCGTCAAACTCGCCCGCAGTGTACTGGTTCTGAGCTTCGATGTAGTCGTTCAGCTGCACCGCTTCAATGTCGATGTCGTAACGCTTGGCCCACTTGTCGAGAATTCCGGTTTCTTCGGCGTAACCCAGAGGCATGCTACCCGCGTAGATGGTCCAGGCGATCCGGAAAGTGTCGTCGTCGGCGAGTGCAGGCTGGGCGCCGGCGAGTAAAGTGGCGGCCAGGCCGAGGGGAATGAGTCGTTGCATGATGATCTCCAGTGAGAATCGGGAAAAGACCCAATTAGTGTGGCCTGCGTAAAGGCTCGGAAAAATGACCGTGTCTGCAGGTTTACCTGACGCCCGCCGCCGGTAAACCCCGCATCTCAACGATGGTGGCCAGGTCCTGACGAAAGGCGGCCACAGCCGGATGAGGCATTTCCTTGCGGCGGGGAATCACCATCTCAATGGTGGAGCGTCTCTGATAGTGGTCGGGTCGGATCGCGACCATCTGCCCATTTTCCAGCCAGCGACGCGCGTAGTGGCTGGGCAGGAAGCCTACGTGGGTGCCCGCCAGAATCAGCAGCGCAGCCGCCTCAATATTACTGACCCAGGCGGTGATTCGCCCCGGCTCTCCTCCCAGCGGGCGGGTGTCTTGGGCATTGAGAAATTGCCGGGCCACCTTGGCGCAGGCGCTAAGAGTGTCCTTTACCTCTTCCAGGGACTCGGCCTCCGCAAGTGGGTGAAAAGGGGAGCAAACCAGCCAGTCCGTTTCCGCATAAAGGGGTTGATAATCCAACTCTTCCAGATGAGTGGGAAAAATACCGATACCCACATCGGCCCTGTGATCCAGCAGTGCCTGTTCAATCTGGGCCGGACTGAACACATCGACATGCAGGTGCACCTGGTTGTCCGAGCGCCCACCGTAACGGGCCAGCAACTCCTTGAGCGGGCAGTTGGGGTCGGTGATCAGATTGTCGATCATCGCCAGATGAACATGCCCAGAAAGTTGTCCTCTCAGACGGTCCGCGCGTTCCTCGAATCGTCGCAATGCTTGGTTCAAGGCAAGCGTTTCGCGATAGACGCGTTCCCCATGGGGCGTAAGGGAAAAGCCACTGCGGCCGCGCTCGCACAGGCGCAGCTTCAGTCGCTCTTCCAACTGGCGTAGCTGCCGACTGATGGTGGAAGCGTCCCGGTTGAGTAGGGTCTGGGCGCTCGCGATACCACGGCTTTCCACTACCGCGACAAAAACATCCAGCAGCCGTAAGTCAATATCGGTCAGGTGCATAAGTGATACCGCCTAAGAGCAAGTCGATTGACACAGTCTTCAACGGTCTCACGCCGTCTGAACCATTTACCGCTGCAAGGCTTGTACCTACAGGGAGTCCTTGTGAGTCCAGGGGCTGACGCTGCAAACTGCTCAATCTTGGTGCAGTCCATGGAGTTGCACGGGCAGCTGCTCCATTTCGGTGCCCACGATAATATTCTTTCGCGTCAGCTAGCGGTTGCCATGAACCTGGGACTACACTTTATAGAAGGGACTCGCGCGGTTGGGAGTGGCTGGCATGGGAATTGCCCATCGGAATAGTGTAGATGGGCTTTTGCGGTGCGGTGGCCGAGTGGTTTCAGCGGCGAAAGAAGTCCTGCAAGAGACACAAGAGACAACCCCGATTCACCGGTGAGGGGATGCACGATGCAGGCCCTCCCGATTGACAGGACAACAGCGAATGGCCAAAAACTTGTATATGCTGCCCGAGGGCTTACCGGAGCCTCAGGACGATGGCGCCTGCGATCATCTGCAGGGCATGGCAGTTCCCAGTCTGGCGCTCCCGAGCACCGGGAAGGAAACGGTAGACCTCAGTGCAATCAGCGGCACCGCCGTGGTGTTCTTTTACCCCATGACCGGCAAGCCGGAACAGCCACCCATGAGAGGTTGGAACAAAATTCCCGGGGCACGAGGGTGCACCACCCAGTGTTGCGCGTTCCGGGATCGGTATCCGGAGTTCCAACAAATGGGGGTGGAAGTGTACGGGGTGAGCGCCCAGCCCCTCGAGGATCAGCGCGAAACCGTCGCGCGCTTGCGCCTGCCGTACCCCCTGCTCAATGACAGCGAGCTCAAGCTTGCTCAGGCACTGGAGCTCCCCACCTTCGATTACGATCAGTCCCGTTACATCAAACGGTTGACGCTTTTGATCGAGGGGGGCGTGATCCGGCAGGTGTACTACCCGGTGTTTCCGCCCCACCTCAATCCCACGGATATTCTCACTAAGCTCAGGCGTTGAGACGCAGGCCGATATCCAGGTTGGCCGCCAGGCAGGGCCAGCGACGCAGCTCCTCGGACCAACCCCGGTCCCGGTGCTGCGCAATATAGGCGTTGAAGTTATCGCCCTCGAACGGGTACTCGTTGAGCAGTAGTTCGGCGGAGAAGAGTACCGCCTGATCCAGCTCGTTGGCGAAAGGTTCCCCGATCAGTTCATGAGCAATGACGTTGGCGCGGGTGGTATCCATGGGCGCCAGTGGAATGCCGCAATAGCCGATGAAACGGTCGTTGACCTCTTCAAGCAGGCGATGGGCCAAGTAGGCTTCGTCCAGCAATGCCACCAGATGACTGCGGCCTCTGACCAGATCCGGGGGGGACAGAAAATAATCGCAGGCGATATTGAGCAGTGGCGCCACCCGATCATTGACCCCCGCCTCCCGAGTGAGGGCATCAATGGCCCCGATAAACGCGGGCACATGCTCCACGTAGCGCACCACGAAATCATGAAGTGCGGCCTCGGCCTGAAGGGGTGGTAACTGAATCGCCACGTGCAATCGATCCGCCCGACGTTGAATGATCCGGCTCAGTTGCCCTGTCTCCAGGTCCTGTTGTTTCGCGGCCTGAATCAGGGCGCGAATGTCGTCGAGTGGTCGCAGACACATGACCTTGGCATGAACCTCCCGGCCCGTGATGGTAAATGCTCGATGAGTGTGGCGGTGGCGGTATGCACCGCGGTCGGCGTCCAGCCAGGGTCAGTCGGGTGTCGACTCGGCCGGTAATGCGTCGGCGGGGGATACCCGCAGAGCGAACAGTCGCACGGCGTGTGCTCACCCTTAAACTTAATTCAAAACCCGGTAAATACAAGGCGGTTTTAAGAGTGATTGCTTATAACCGTTGGCGAAAAACGTATGGAACGTTACTTGGGTCAGGCCGGTAGCAGCCAGCGACGGCGACGATTCAGGTAGTAATACACCGCACCCAGGGAAATCCCCCGGGCGCCGTTAAAGGCCAGAAACGCCAGCCAGAGGCCGTGATTGCCCAGTGGCTGCAGCCACCACCATAGCGGCAGAAACACCAGCAGCGCCGACCCGACGACGGAGTACTGCATGATAGCGGTCCGGCCGCTGCCCAGGTAAACCCCGTCCAACTGATAACCCCAGACGCCCACCAGAGGAACCAGGCAAATCCAGAGGTAGTGCGCCCGGACCTGTTCGAGGACCGGCTCCAGACTGGTGAACAACCCGGGCCACCAGGGCGCGCCGGCGATAAAAACCAGACTGATCAGCGCCGCGCAGGCCAGGGCCCAGAGGGTAGTCAGCCGCACCGTCTGGCGCAGAGCGTCAGCCTGACGGGCGCCCACCGCTCGACCCGCCAGCGCCTCGGCGGCGTGAGCGAAGCCGTCCAGTGCGTAGGAGGTGCAGCAGAACCGCATTGGCCGCCAGTATCTGGTCGCCCAGTCGGGCCCCCTGGGCGGCAAAAAAGGCAAAGACCAACAGCAGACACAAGGTGCGGACAAACAGGTGGCGATTGACCTGCAGCAGTGCCCGGTAGGCGTTCCACTGGCGCAGATGGAGCCGATCAAGCTGTCCGGGAAGCCGAATCAGGTGGTGCCTGAGCAGGCCCAGACCGACCAACAGCCCACCATACTCGGCCAGCACACTGGCCCAGGCGGCACCGTCGCTCTTCATCCCCAGCCCCAGAATCAACAGGGCGTCGAGCAGGATATTGAGCAGGTTGGTGGTCAGCAGAATCATCAGCGGGCGTCGGGTATCCTGACGGCCAATAAACCAGCCGATCAGGGCGAAGTTCATCAGGCTGGCCGGGGCGCCCCACAGGCGGATCTCGCCGTAACTCTGGGCCAGCGCGGCCACCTCCGGGCTGGCTCCCATCCAGCCCAGCGCCGTGGGGATCAGCCAGGGGCCGAGGGCGATGATCAGCAGTGCCAGGCCCAGGGCGAGTATCAGACTCTGGGCGAGCACCAGGCGGATGGCGTCATGGTCTTCCGCGCCGGTCGCCCGAGCGGCCACGCTGGTGGTGCCCATGCGCAGAAATCCGAAGGACCAGAACAAGAGTGTCAGAACGCTCGCCCCCAGGCTCACGGCACCGAGATAAACCGGGCTGCCCAGGTGGCCGAGAATGGCGGTATCCACGGCGCCGAGCAATGGAATGGACAGGTTGCTCAGCATCATCGGCCAAGCGAGTTGCCAGATCTGTCGGTGGTTGGGGCGGGTATCGGTCATGGCGGCAGTATCAACTTGGAGGTACCCGTTAAGGCCCGGGCGGAGCGGGAGTGTAACGCCTGTCTACGCAACAATAAATAAACGCTAAGGGTATAAAAGCATTGACTTTTTTTTGTCGCTATGGCCTCCTTGTTGTCGGTGGTTGCGACAATTAGCCGCAGTGCACTGGCCGTACCCCGCCACGCGAACCCGTTGGTTATTCAGCCGACATTGACTCTTACCCCTGATTGCCGATGAATGACGGCAAGTGAGGGAGTGTCGTATCGTGTGTCGGTTGATCCCGGGCCGCGGGGCGACGCGTCGCAACGGTGGGGCATTGAAAGAGCCCCGGTAGTTTCACAATAAACATAAGCTAGCTACACGGAGAATTTGGGCGATGTTTAAACGAGCGCATAGGCGGTCTGCCTGGCTGCTTGCCCCTGCCGTGCTGATGACCAGTTATCAGACCCTGGCAGACGAGGTTGAGCGTTGGAAGTTTAATATGACCGAGGGGGTAACGCCGGTCAGTCGCGAGATCCAGGGTCTCCATATGGAGATGTTCTGGTGGTGCGTGGCGATTGGTGTAGTGGTCTTCGGGATCATGTTCTACAGCATGATCATGCACCGCAAATCCCGCAACGTAAAACCGGCCAACTTTCACGAACACGTCGGCCTGGAGATTCTCTGGACGGCCATTCCGCTGGTGATTCTGGTCATCATGGCCATTCCTGCCACCAGTAGTCTGATCAAACTTTACGATTCCACAGAAGCGGAAGTCGATGTCCTGATCACCGGCTATCAGTGGCGCTGGAAGTATGATTACGTCGAAGACGATGTCAGCTTTTTCAGTAACCTGAGCACCCCGCGGGACGAAATCGACGGCTTTGCCCCTAAAAACCCCAACTATCTGCTCGAAGTGGATGAGCCTCTGGTGTTGCCTGTGGGTCAGAAAGTCCGCTTCCTGATTACCGCCTCGGACGTGATTCACGCCTGGTGGGTGCCGGATCTCGGAGTGAAGAAAGACGCTATTCCCGGCTTCATCAATGAATCCTGGGCGCTGATTGAAGAGCCCGGTATCTACCGCGGTCAGTGCGCTGAATTGTGCGGCAAGGACCACGGCTTTATGCCGATTGTGGTCGAGGCGCTGCCGGAAGAAGAGTACAACCAGTGGCTCGCGGACAAGAAGGCCGAGGCCGAAGAGCTGGCCAAACTGACCGAGCAGACCTTCAGCTTTGATGAGCTCTACGAGCGTGGTGAGGATGTGTATGGCCGCTGGTGTGCCGCCTGTCACCAGGCCGACGGCTCGGGTGTTCCCGGGACCTTCCCGGCACTGCACGGCGATAGTCTGGCGGTCGGACCTATCGAGGATCATATCGATGTGATCGTCAACGGGGTGTCCGGCACCGCGATGCAGGCGTTCGGTGAACAGCTCAGCGAAGTGGACATCGCCGCGGTGGTGACCTACGAGCGCAACGCCTGGGGCAACAACATGGGCGACGAAGCCCAGCCCATTGATATCTATAACCATAAACAGGGCAACTAGGAGGTATCGCAATGGCTCACGGCCCCGCAAAAGGTATTACTCGCTGGTTGTACACCACCAACCACAAAGACATTGGTGCAATGTACCTGTGGTTCAGCTTTACCATGTTCTTCCTGGGTGGCCTGTTCGCCCTGGTGATTCGTGCCGAGCTGTTCCAGCCCGGTCTGCAGATTGTCGAACCCAACTTCTTTAACCAGATGACCACCATGCACGGCCTGGTGATGGTCTTTGGTGCGGTCATGCCGGCCTTTGTCGGCCTGGCCAACTGGTTGATCCCGGTCATGATCGGCGCTCCCGATATGGCGCTGCCGCGGATGAACAATTGGAGTTTCTGGATTTTGCCGTTCGCGTTTCTGATGTTGGTGTCCACGCTGTTTATGGAGGGCGGTGCCCCCAACTTCGGCTGGACCTTCTACGCGCCGCTGTCCACCACCTACGCGCCGCCGTCGGTGACCTTCTTCATTTTTGCCATCCACATTATGGGTGCCAGTTCCATCATGGGGGCGATCAACATCATCGCTACCATCATGAACATGCGCGCCCCCGGCATGACCATGATGAAGATGCCGCTGTTTGTCTGGACCTGGCTGATCACCGCCTTCCTGCTGATTGCGGTCATGCCGGTACTGGCGGGTGTGGTCACCATGATGCTGATGGACATTCATTTCGGCACCAGCTTCTTCAACGCCGCCGGTGGCGGTGATCCGGTACTGTTCCAGCACGTGTTCTGGTTCTTCGGTCACCCCGAGGTGTACATCATGATTCTGCCGGCGTTCGGCATTATCAGCGCGATCATCCCCACCTTCGCGCGCAAGCCGTTGTTCGGCTACTCCTCCATGGTGTACGCCACCGCATCGATCGCCTTCCTGAGCTTCATCGTGTGGGCGCACCACATGTTTACCGTGGGTATGCCCATCGCCGGTGAGCTGTTCTTCATGTACGCCACCATGCTGATCGCCGTGCCCACCGGGGTGAAGGTATTCAACTGGGTGGCCACCATGTTCCGCGGTGCCATGACCTTTGAAACTCCGATGCTGTTCGCGGTGGCCTTCGTCATCCTGTTTACCATCGGCGGCTTCTCAGGCCTGATGCTGGCCATAGCCCCGGCGGATTTCCAGTACCACGACACCTACTTTGTGGTGGCGCACTTCCATTATGTGCTGGTGCCCGGTGCGATTTTCTCGATCACCGCCGGCGTTTACTACTGGCTGCCCAAATGGTGTGGCCGGATGTACAACGAAACCATGGGTAAGACCCACTTCTGGCTGGCGTTTATCGGCCTGAACCTGACATTCTTCCCCATGCATTTCTCCGGTCTGGCGGGTATGCCGCGGCGGATTCCGGATTACCACATGATGTTTGCCGACTGGAACATGATCTCCTCCGTGGGCGCCTTCCTGTTCGGTGCGGCACAGGTGTTGTTCCTGTACATCGTGGTATCCACCATCCTGCGCGGCAAGCCGGCGACCGCCAAAGTGTGGGATAACCCGGAAGGTCTGGAGTGGACGCTGCCGTCACCGGCGCCGTACCACACCTTCAGCACGCCGCCGGAAATCAAGTAAACGGCATCATCAAGGGGGCATGGTATGAAATGGCTTTTCCCCAATAACCCGACCGCCGCACTCAGCGCGAAGCTGGGTGTGACGGTGGTGGGCATGTTCGTCTTTGCCATCTGGATCATGCCACCCCTGTACGATGCCTTCTGTGAAGTAACGGGCCTGAATGGCAAAACCGGTGGTCGCTACGAGGCGACCGATTCCGGCATTGATACCAGCCGGACCATCAAGGTCCAGTTTGTGTCCACCAACAATGAAGGTATGCCCTGGGAGTTCAAGCCAGCGGTGCGCACGGTGACGG
>NZ_DGMV01000037.1:34399-36377 GCF_002388575.1 Marinimicrobium sp. UBA4509 | reverse complement strand
TACGGTGACGGTTCACCCCGGTGAGCAGAAGCGGATCGACTATCTGGCGCGCAATCCGACCGACAAGGCCATGGTCGGTCAGGCGATTCCCAGCCTGGTGCCCTTCAAAGCGACCAATTATTTCCACAAGACCGAGTGCTTCTGCTTCGAGCAGCAGCCCTTGGAGGCAGGAGCGTCGGCGGAGCTGCCGATGTTTTTTATTGTCGACCGGGACATCCCGAAGCACATCAACACCATCACCCTGTCCTACACCTTGTTTGATGTCACGGACCGGTTTAGTGATGACCACAATGACTTGGCTAGTTTGAAACAATAAAAACGAGCGCGGAGTAATCGATATGGCGACAAGCGAAGGAACTTATTACGTACCGGAACAGAGCCGGTTGCCCATCTGGGCCAGCTTTGGTCTGTTTTTAACGGTTTTCGGTGCCGCACACTGGATGAACGGCAATGCGCAAGGCCCCTATGTGTTTTTGGCGGGTGGGCTGGTGTTCGCCTTTGTGTTGTGGAACTGGTTCGGTTCGGTGATCAATGAAAATATGGCCGGGCTGAACAGTGCCCAACTCAAGCGCTCCTATGTGTGGGGGATGAGTTGGTTCATTTTCAGCGAGGTGATGTTCTTTGCCGCGTTCTTTGGGGCGCTCTTCTATGTGCGTAACCTGGCGCTGCCCTGGCTCAGCGGTGAAGGCAATAACGCCGCCACCAACGAGTTTCTCTGGAATGGCTTCGAAGCCGCCTGGCCGCTGATGACCACACCGGATATGGCGGTGAACGGCGATGCGGCTTCAGTGCGCGGCCCCGAGCAGAACATGAGCTTTTCCGAGGCCGGTTCACTCTGGACCTGGCTGCCGTTCTGGAACACCGTGCTGCTGTTGACCTCAAGTGTGACGGTACACTTCGCGCACAGCGCCATCAAAAACAATGCCCGCAAAGCGTTCAACTGGTGGCTCGGCGGCACCATCGTGTTGGCGATCGCCTTCCTGATTCTGCAGGTTGAAGAATACGTTCACGCCTACACCGCCATGGGGTTGACACTGGATTCCGGCATTTACGGCACCACCTTCTTCATGCTCACCGGCTTCCACGGCATGCACGTCTTCCTGGGGACCTTCATGTTGGCGGTCATGTGGTTCCGCTCGGTGCTTAAAGGTCATTTCAAACCGGATGATAACTTCGGTTTTGAGGCCGCCAGTTGGTACTGGCACTTTGTCGACGTGGTCTGGGTCGGTCTGTTCTTCGCGGTCTATATCTTCGGTTGATGACACACCCCGGCTCGCGTCTTAAAGACGCGAGTCCCAGGGAGCTGAGCTGGTCAGAATGCCGCTGTAGAAACCGTAGAAAACACACAGCATCATCACACTGGCCAGCACGATACGAATGCCCAGGGCGTAAAGCGTCCGTTTGGATTCCGGGACCCCGGCGTCCTTGAGCAGAAAGCGCAGGCCGCTGGTGAGGCTGACCAGAACGCCGACAAACAGCACCAGGATAATGATTTTAAGCCACATAAAAATGCCTGTTGTTAAGCGGGTTGAGTGGTAAATTGTATTAGAACGGCAGCTCCCTCCACTGAGCGTCGGTGAGAGCTCCCCGAGGTATCCAGTGTGAACTCCCAGCCAACGTCCGCCGCGTCACAGTGTAGCACTGCCTTCCACTGGAAAGTCACGCTGCTGTGCCTGCTGACCTTTCCCGTTCTGATGGCGCTCGGCTTCTGGCAACTGGATCGCGCCGAACAGAAGCGGGCCCGGGAAGCCGCCCTGGATGCGGTGCGCACTCAGCCGCCGGCGACCCTGCCCGGCACCGACCTGGCCGCAATCGAAGAACAGCGCCGGTTGTTGCTGCAGGGACACTACCTGACCGGGCGCAACTGGCTACTGGACAATCGCCAGCGCGACGGCCAAGTGGGCTACGAAGTCATTACGCCCTTTGAGTTGAGTGACGGGCGGATCCTGTTGGTCAATCGGGGTTGGGTCGCGGCGGG
>NZ_DGMV01000037.1:29802-34271 GCF_002388575.1 Marinimicrobium sp. UBA4509 | reverse complement strand
GAGCCGATCGCCCCGACCCGCCAGCGCCGGAAGGGGAGCACACCCTGTTCGCCCGCTGGCAGGCGTCCAGTGACCATCCGCTGCTCGACGGTCGCACAGCGGATGCCGGCTGGCCCAAAGTAATTGTCGCTATCGATCCAGAGGCCATGGCCGAGGCGTTTGAGTCGCCGGTGCTGGACCATTACGCCAGACTGGATGACGGCAGCCCGGGTGCCCTGATTACCGGGTGGCAGGACCTGGAAGTGAGCGCTGCCAAACACCTCGGTTATGCGGTGCAGTGGTTTGCCATGGCGGCCGCCGTGGTAATCTGGTTGTTTGTGACCCTCATGGGCCTGCGCAAACGCAGGCGTACAACAACAGCGAACTCCGCAGAATGCGGTAGCGGGAGTAGCCCTAATGACTGATCAAGATCCGAACGAACGCCAGCGCCGATTCAAGCGTCGGGGCCAGATCACCGCCATTGGTTTGATAACGGTGGTGGCGCTGCCCATGCTGATTGCCTACGTGCTGTTCCAGACCGGTGTCGGCATCCCGGACGGGCAGGTCAATCAGGGCGAGTTGCTGGACCCACCCCAGCGGTTTACCCAGTGGCAGCCAGAGACCCTGGCGGGCGAAGCCTGGACGCTGGACCCGGAACAGAAACGGTGGCGCTACGTGATCCCGGTGGACGCGGAGTGCGGTGAGCGCTGCCAAGCCAATCTGTACCTGACCCGTCAGGTACACGTTCGTCTGGCGGATAAAGCCTATCGGGTCAAACGCATCATTCTGCCGGTCGGCGGGGAGCCTTCGGACGCACTGTTGGAGCAGTGGCGGGAGGAGCATCCGGGCACCGAGGTGCTGCGCCCCGAGGAAGCCACCATGATGGCATCACTGGCGGACACCAACCTGCCGGGTAACCCGGTGAGCGAAGGCCGGTATTTTCTGATGGATCAGGAAGGCTTTGTGATGATGGCCTATGGCCCCGATCACACCGGTAACCAATTACTGAAAGACATCAAGCGCTTGCTGCGCTACTCCTACGAAGATTGATGGTCCGAGGAGACTGAATCGTGGCGCCAATAAAAAATCAACAAAAACACGGCTATCGCTGGGCCCTCTTTGCCGCCGCTCTCTGCGCGGTGGTGGTGGTTCTGGGGGCATTCACCCGGCTGGTGGATGCCGGCCTGGGCTGCCCGGACTGGCCCGGGTGTTATGGTCATCTGACCTGGCCGAGCTCGGACGAGCATGTCGCCAGGGCCGAGGCCCTGTTCCCCGAAGCGCCGGTCGAGCACGATAAAACCTGGCCGGAAATGGTGCACCGGTATTTTGCCGGTACCCTCGGGTTGGTGATTCTGGGGATCACCCTGGCCACCTGGCGCTTCGCCGCCCGGGCGCCGGCCATGAACTATCCGCGTTGGCACGCTACCGGTCTGCTGGCCCTGGTGGTTGTGCAGGCCGCTTTCGGCATGTGGACCGTTACCCTCAAGCTCTGGCCGCAGGTAGTGACCGCTCACCTGCTCGGCGGCTTTGCCACCTTCAGTCTGCTCTGGTTGCTGGCGCTGCGCCTGCAGAACCGCCCCTGGAGCCTGTCCAGCAACAGTTATCGGCGCTTGGTTGGGTTGCGCCCGCTGATCTGGCTGGCGCTGATGGTTGTGGTCATGCAGATTGCCCTGGGGGGCTGGACCAGCTCCAATTATGCCGCCCTGGCCTGCACCGATTTTCCCACCTGCCACGGCGAGTGGTGGCCCGATACCGACTTTGTGCGGGGCTTCAATTTCGCCCAGAGTGTCGGCCCCAACTACTTGGGCGGTCTGCTCGAAGGTGATGCCCGCACCGCGATTCATTTGACCCACCGCATCGGCGCCCTGGTGGTGACCCTGGTGCTGCTGGTGCTGTTGTATCGCCTGTGGCAGGTGCCACTGAGTCGCGCGCGGCGTTTGGCCGGTGTGATCGGCCTGCTGCTGGTGGTGCAAGTCACGCTGGGCATTACTAACGTGCTGGCGTCACTGCCGCTGTCGGTAGCGGTTGCCCACAACGGGGTCGGTGCGTTACTGTTGCTGGGCTTGGTGACTCTGGCTCACCGGAGTTATTCGGCGATACGAATCTAGGGGTATAAAAAGCAGGAATCCCATGGCGAAAATAATTGATAACACGCGCACGTCCGGATCCAGCATGAGCTGGCGAGATTATTACGAGCTGTGCAAGCCCAATGTGGTGTTGCTGATGATCCTGACGTCGGTCATCGGCATGCTGTTGGCCGTGCCCGGTATGGTGCCGTTGGATGTGCTGCTGATCGGCAATCTGGGTATCGCGCTGTGCGCCGGTTCTGCCGCCGCCGTGAATCACTTGGTGGATCGCCATGTGGACCAGAAAATGGCCCGCACGTTTAACCGCCCCGTGGCCAAGGGCCGGGTCGAGCCCCTGCAGGCGGCGATGTTCGCCCTAGTCATTGGCAGCCTGGGTCTGGCGCTGCTGGTGGTGTTCATCAACACCCTGACTGCCGTGCTCACCCTGGTGTCGCTGTTGGGCTACGCCGTGGTCTACACCCTGTTTCTCAAGCGCGCTACCCCCCAGAATATTGTCATCGGTGGTATCGCCGGTGCCGCGCCCCCTCTGCTGGGCTGGACGGCGGTGACCGGTGAAATTCACGGTCATGCGCTGCTGCTGGTCCTGATCATTTTTGCCTGGACGCCCCCGCATTTCTGGGCCCTGGCGGTGCACCGCAAAGACGAGTACGCCAAGGCGGACATTCCCATGCTCCCGGTGACCCACGGCGAGCAGTACACCAAACTGCACATCCTGCTGTACACCGTGATCCTGGTGCTGGTGACCATGCTGCCCTATATCACCGGCATGCTGAACTGGCTGTACCTGCTCGGCGCCCTGGTGCTCGGAGCGGGTTTCCTCTACTGGTCCCTGGCATTGATGTTCAGCAAAAAGCCCTCGGTGGGGATGGATACCTTCAAGTACTCCATCGTCTACCTGATGGCGCTGTTTGTGGTGATGCTGCTGGACCACTACCTGCTGCCCGTGCCGACCGACTATCTGCGCCTCTGACCAATCCCTGATGTACCGGAGTCAAGCCCGTGAGTGACACTGCCCCCAACCCCGACCATCGCCGCGCTCGACAGCAGCGCGGTATCCGCCGCACCGTGGCTATTCTGGTTGCCGTCGTGGCGGTGGTCGTGGGCCTGCAGGTGTACAAGGTCACCCGCGAGCCGGCCCTGGACCGGGAGGCATTGCGGGAGCAGGGCACCCTGGTGTTCGAGCAGCCCCGTCGGGTCAGCGCGTTTGAGCTGGTGGACCATCGGGGCGAAACGTTCACTCCGGAGCAGCTCAAGGGCCAGTGGACCCTGGCCTTCTTCGGCTTCACCCAGTGCCCGGATATCTGCCCCATGGCGATGGCGGAATTGGCCCGGACCATGGAAGCGCTCCCGCCGGAGTTGGCCGAGCGCACTCAGGTGCTGCTGGTCACCCTGGACCCGGCGCGGGACACCCCCGAGGTGCTGGCGGAATACGTGCCCTATTTTCACGAAGACTTCGTCGGTGTCACCGGCGAATTTCTGACCCTCAAGCGACTGGCCAACGAGGTCAATGTCGCCTTTGCCAAGGTCACTCAGAGCGACGACGATTACACGGTCGATCACAGCGGCAATATCGTCCTGTTCAACCCCATGGGCGATTACCACGGTTTCTTCAAACCGCCGTTTGATCCCACCCGGCTGGCTGAACACTACGGGTCCATCGTCGCGGCATTCCCGCACTAGCCGATGCGTTGACGACACGGCATCGAGCGGTGCCAAGTCGGTGACCCTGTTGGAGAGACGGCCCCATGTCGCTATCGTCCCACACGACCCATCAGGCCCGAACGTCGTCCGGCGTCAGCCTGTGGCTGCCCCTGGTGCTGATCGTCAGCCTGTTTTTCATGTGGGGCGTGGCGAACAACCTCAATGACATCCTGATCACCCAGTTCAAGAAGGCCTTTGTCCTGAGTGACTTCGCGTCGGGCTGGGTCCAGTCCGCGTTCTATTTCGGTTATTTTGCGCTCGCGATACCGGCTGCGGTGGCGATGAAACGCTTTGGTTATAAAGTGGCAGTGATCATTGGGCTGCTGCTGTATGGCCTGGGCGCGAGCCTGTTCTATCCGGCGGCGCTGGCGCACGAATACAGCTATTTTCTGCTGGCGCTGTTTGTCATTGCCAGCGGCCTGGCCTTTCTGGAGACCTCGGCCAATCCGATGATCGTCGCGATGGGCGATCCGGAAACCGCCGAGCGACGCCTGAATTTTGCCCAGTCGTTCAACTCCCTGGGAACCATTTCCGGAGTGCTGATCGGCCGCGAGTTTATTCTCTCCGGGGTGGAGCACAGCCCCGATGCGCTGGCGCGGATGAGTGAGGTAGAGCGCACGGCCTTCTATACCAGCGAGGTTCAGGCGGTCGCCGGCCCCTATCTGGCGATCGCCGCCGTGGTTTTTTTCTGGGCTCTGGCGG
>NZ_DGMV01000037.1:21120-29722 GCF_002388575.1 Marinimicrobium sp. UBA4509 | reverse complement strand
TTTTCTGGGCTCTGGCGGTCGCCTGCGTGCGCTTTCCCCCTTTGGGTAGCGGGTGTGAGCAGGACAAGCGGGAGTTCCGGTTGGCGGATTTTCGGGCCCTGCTGAAAGAGCGCTATTACCTGTTTGGCGTGGTGGCGCAGTTTTTTTATGTCGGTGCACAGGTGTGTATCTGGAGCTACATGATCCGCTACGGTCAGAGCGCTTTGCCCGGTGTGGGTGAAAAGGCCCTGGCCGATTATCTGGCGGCGTCTCTGGTGGCGTTTATGGTCGGCCGCTTTGTGGCCACCGGGCTGATGGGACGGATTGCGCCGGCCCGTCTGATGTTTGCTTACGCCCTGATCAGTGTCGGTCTCTGTGCGGTGGCGATATTGTGGCCCACACACCTGGGGCTACTGGCGCTGGTGTCCACCAGCTTTTTCATGTCTCTGATGTTTCCCACCATTTTTGCGTTGAGTCTGAAAGGGCTGGGGCCCCTGGCCAAGGCGGGATCGTCACTGTTGATCATGGCGATCATTGGTGGGGCGATCATTACCGCCCTGATGGGTCTGGTTTCGGATCTCACGCGTATTAACATTTCGGTCGTGGTCCCGCTGGGGTGTTTTCTGGTGGTGGCGGCCTTCGCCCGGCGTTCGGTGCGGGGTGCTGGATGACCGGTCTGGGGATCATCGACGCTCACCAGCACTGCTGGCAGTTGACGCGGCCCGAGTGTTCCTGGCCCACGCCGGACCTGCGGGCCATTTATCGCGATTTCGGTCCGCAGGACTTCTGGCGGGAGGCCGCCCCCCGGGGTGTGGTGGGCTCGGTTCTGGTGCAGTCCCAGCCGAACGAGGCCGATACCGATTATCTGCTGACGCTGGCCGAGCGCTGGCCCTCCATCCTCGGCGTGGTGGGCTGGACGGACCTGACCCGGGAGGCGGCCCCGGGGAGAATCCGGTCGCTGGCGCAGAATCCGTGGCTGAAGGGGTTACGGCCCATGCTCCAGGCGCTGCCAGAGGACGACTGGATTCTGCATCGGGCCAACCCGGACGCGCTGTCCGCCATGGCGGTGCAGGGGTTGGTGTTCGATGCCTTGGTGTGTCCGAGGCACTTGCCGGTTCTGCTGGAGCTGGCCCGCCGGCACCCGGATCTGACCATCGTGATTGATCACGGTGCCAAGCCGGATATCGCCCGGGGCGGGCTCGGTGGCTGGCAGCAGGGGCTCAAGGCGCTGGCGAGCTGTCCCCGGGTGTATTGCAAGCTCTCGGGGTTGGCCACCGAGCTGGCGCCGGGTCAGCCCTGGGAGGAGTTGCTTCCCTACCTGGATTCGGGACTGGAGATCTTCGGCCCCGAGCGGGTGCTCTGGGGCAGTGACTGGCCGGTGCTGAACCTGGCCGGAGACTACAGCCGCTGGTTGACCCTGGCGTGGCACCGGGTCAATGCCGTTACTCCGGGGCAGGAGGCGGCGGTGTTCAGGGGCAACGCCCGAGCGGTATACGGCCTGGCGATTTGAGTCTGGCTTTCCAAAAAAATGGCGCGTCGCAGGGCGTTGCCGTGAACGATCGGCCTTGGGATATTCCAGAATGAACGACGACAAAAACCGCAATAAAACCGCAAACGGCGAGGCGGACGCCGAGCGCAAATACAAGGCGCCCGCACTGGAGAAAGGTCTGGATGTGCTGGAGCTGTTGGCGAGCCGTCGTGAGCCCATGACCACCTCCCAGATAGCCGCCCATCTGGGGCGTTCGGTGAGCGAGCTGTTTCGCATGGTGTTGGCACTGGAGTACCGGGGTTATATCGTGCCCGCCGAGGGGCGCGATGGTTACACCCTCAGCAACAAACTGTTTACCCTGGGCATTGCCCGGGCACCCACCAAAACCCTGATTGAGCTGGCGCTGCCGGTCATGTCCGCGCTCGCCCGGCAGATCGGCCAATCCTGTCATATCGCCACGGCCTCCGGCGATCAGATTGTGGTGATCGGTCGCATCGAAAACCCGGGAGATCTGGGGTTTTCGGTGCGGGTCGGCTACCGGCGGCCCATGATTCAGGCGGCGTCCGGGTTGGCCCTCTACGGCTTTCAGAGCGGCGACACTCAGGCGGTGATGCGTGAACAACTGGCGGCGGCGGGCGAGGAAGCCCTGGCGGAGTTTATGGCCCGGGCCGAGGCGGCCCGGGAGCAGGGGTATGTGCGCACGCCCAGTGACTTCATCGACGGGGTGACCGACCTGTCGGCGCCGCTGATGGGGGCGCGGGGCGCTGTCGCGGCCCTCACCGTGCCGTTCGTGCGCTACCAACCGGAGCGTTGCACAGTGGACGAGGCGCTCAGCAAACTCCGTGCGGCGGCCACCGAGCTGTCCACCTTGCTCAGGCAGCACAGCCTGTAGCCATTGCCCGGACCGTCCCGCCGCGAAAAACCGGTTGACAGAGTACCGATTTTTACTTTTACTTGTGATCTGGTTTTTAATTATAAAAACTTTCGCAACGCTTCGGGCGATTTAAAAAGGGCTATTGTGACGCACTCCCGTTCTCTGCAACGCCGTACGCTGGGCCGCACGGCAATGACTCTGCCAACACTGGGATTCGGTGCGGCACCCATCGGCAACCTCTACCGCCCCCTCCCGGAGGAGCAGGCGCAGGCTGCGGTGGCGCAGGCGCTGGCGGAGGGTATCGACTACTTTGATACCGCCCCCCATTACGGTTTTGGCCTGAGCGAACAGCGCCTGGGCCCGGCGCTGGCGGGGCGGCCGGTAACCCTGTCGAGCAAAGTGGGGCGAACCCTCCAGCCCGTTGATCCCGGAGCACGCAACGAGGTCCGCTTCGGCTTTGCCGGGGCGGCGGATTTTACCCCTGTCTTTGATTACGGTTATGACGCCGTGCAGCGTCAACTGGCGGCTAGCGCCGAGCGCCTCGGGCGGCTTCCCGATATTGTCTACGCCCACGACCTGGGCCCGGTGACCCATGGCGAGCAGGATAGGTGGTTCTGGCGGCAGTTTCGCACCGGCGGTTACCGGGCGCTGCAGGAGCGCAAGGCAGCCGGAGAAATCCAGGCGATTGGGTTGGGCGTCAATGAGGTTGCCGTGTGCGAGCGGGCGCTGGGGGAATTGGAACTGGACGTCCTGCTGCTCGCCGGTCGCTACACCCTGCTCGAGCAGGGCGCACTGGTGCGCCTGCTGCCCGAGTGCCAAGCCCGGGGGGTGTCGGTGGTCGTCGGCGGCGCCTTCAACTCCGGCGTGCTCGCCACCGGGGTGCACACCGCCGGCCCCCACTACTACAACTATGCCCCGGCGCCGGCCTGGGTGATCGATCGGGTCGCCGCGCTCGAGGCGGTCTGCGCCGAGTTTGCGGTGCCATTGCCCGCCGCCGCGCTGCAATTTCCCGCCGCCCATCCGGCGGTGGCATCGGTGATTGCCGGCTGTGCCAGCGCTGCGGAAGTGAGTCGCGCGCGCCTCTGGATGGATCAGCCGATTCCGACAGGGTTCTGGAGCGCACTGAAATCCCGGGGCCTGCTCCCGGAGACGGCGCCCTGTCCGGTGGAGGCGTCTTGAGCCATGTCCGAGACCACACCCGTTTCGACCGATGCCCTGATATTGCTGCACCCGGACGACAACGTACTGGTGACCACCCGAAGCCTGCCCGAGGGCACCGAGATTACCCTGGATGGCCAGGCGCTGGTGTTGAACGGCGCACTGCCGGTGGGCCACAAGCTGGCCCGTCACGCGCTGGCCGCCGGCGACAGGGTTCTCAAATACGGGGTGCCGATCGGCTCCCTGTTGGCCCCGGTGGCCCGGGGCGACTGGGTGCATATGCACAACCTGAGCAGCGATTACCTGGCCAGCCATACCCGTGCGTCCGGCGGCCAGGTCAGCCCACCGTCACAGGAGCCGCCTAATGACTGACTCCATAGCTCCGCTTCGGGGTTTTGTCCGCGCCGATGGCCGCAAGGGTATTCGCAATGTGGTGCTGGTCGCCTATCTGGTGGAGTGTGCGCATCATGTCAGCCGCCGGATCGTCCAGCACTTCGACGACCTGGATGTACACCTGATCGGCTTCCCGGGCTGTTTTCCCAATCAATACGCCGGCAGGATGATGCGCTCGTTGACCACCCACCCGAACGTGGGCGCGGTCCTGCTGGTCTCTCTGGGGTGCGAGAGCATGGACCGGGACGGCCTGCGGGAGCACATCGCCGCGTCCGGCCGACCCGTGGAGTTGCTGGTGATACAGGAGGCCGGTGGCACCGCCGCCACCATCGCGGCGGGGATCGAGAAGGTCGAGGCCATGGGTGTCGAGTTGGCCGGTCAGACACCAGTTCCCATGGCCCTGAACGAGCTGGTGGTGGGCACCATCTGCGGGGGCAGCGACGGCACCAGTGGCATCACCGCCAACCCGGCCGTGGGGCGCTGCTTTGATCATCTGGTGGCGGAAGACGCCGCATGCGTCTTTGAGGAGACCGGCGAGCTGATCGGCTGCGAAAACATCATGGCGCAGCGGGCTCTGACTCCGGAACTGGGGGAGCTGATTCAGGCCTGTGTGGCCAAGGCGGAGCGCTACTATCGGACCATGGGATTCGGGAGCTTTGCGCCGGGCAATGCGGATGGCGGACTCACCACCCTGGAAGAAAAATCCATGGGAGCCTATTCCAAATCCGGCGCCTCGCCCATCAGCGGTCTGATCAAACCCGGCGATATTCCGCCCGCGGGCGGGCTCTATCTGCTCGATGTGGTGCCCGATGGCGAGCCCCGGTTCGGTTTCCCGAATATTGCCGACAACGCCGAGATTGTGGAAATGATTGCCAGTGGTTGCCACCTCACGCTGTTCACCACCGGCCGCGGCTCGGTGGTGGGGTCGGCCATCTCGCCGGTCATCAAAGTGTGCGCCAACCCCGAAACCTACCGCCGCCTGAGCGGGGACATGGACGTGAACGCCGGGCGGATTCTCACCGGCGAGGCCAGCCTGGATGAGGTGGGAGAGGAGATCTATCAGCGCGTCAGAGCGGTTGCCGCCGGCGAGCGCTCTGTGTCCGAAGCCCTCGGGCACCAGGAATTCATCCTGACCTATAAATCGTTTGAGCCCATTGGGCCCGGCTGCTTGCCGGTGCGCCAGGGCTGAGGCATTCATCAGGCCCGAACCGGGTGCTATGATCGCACTGACCAATAATCACAATGAGGACAATACCCATGATTCGAAGGACTCCCGCGCTTTTACTGATGCTACTGGCAACCCTCTCGGGCTGCACCACCTCCGGCGAGCCGGAGCACAAGACTGACCAACAGGAGGCTACCGTGCCCGCCTTGACCCTGGCGCCCCTGGAAGAGGAGTGGGCCATCGACTGGTGGATGCCCCGTCACGAGGAAAAGCTGGCCGCCCGGGCGAGCGATCCGGAACTGGTGTTTCTGGGCGACTCCATTACCCAGGGCTGGGAAGGTGAGGGGGCCGAGGCGTTTGAAGCGACGTTTGGTCAGTGGCGTACCCTGAACCTGGGGTTCAGCGGCGACCGCACGGAAAACGTGCTTTGGCGGCTGGAGCACGGGGAAGTGGAGGGCATTGATCCGAAGCTCGTGGTGATGATGATCGGGACCAACAACACCGGACACCGGATGGATCCGCCGGAGGATGTGGCGGCCGGGGTCACGGCGATCGTCAACGAACTGCGCCAGCGGTTGCCGGACACCAAAATTCTTCTGCTGGCCATCTTTCCCCGGGGTGAAACACCCGCCGATGAGATGCGGACCAACAATCGCGACATCAACCGGATGATCCGGTCTCTGGCGGATGGCTCAGAGGTGTTTTACGCCAATGTGAACCGGGTGTTCATGGACGGACAGGGCCAGTTGCACTCCGACATCATGCCGGACCTGCTGCACCCCAACGCCGAGGGCTACGAGCGCCTGGCGGAGGCGCTGAAGCCGATGGTTCAGTCCCTGATGACCCGGGGAACGCTGCCGGCGCAAGAGCGCTGATCCCAGTCCCCGGACCTGCCGGTGCTCACTTCCGGGAGATGGCTCAGGCGGCCTGAGCCGTTTCCGATGACGCCAGCGCCTCTTCGGGGGCGCTGGTGTGCCACTGCACCTGATCACTGTAGTGCAGCAGATGAATCTGTCCCTGGTGATCTTCCAGCAGGGCAGTGCAGCTCTCGATCCAGTCACCGGTGTTGGCATAGTGCATGCCGTTCTGCTCCAGCAGCGCGGCGGCGTGGATATGCCCGCAGATCACCCCGTCAAAGCCCCGCCGCCGGGCCTCTTCCATGGCCTCGGTCTGGTAGGTCTCAATCGCGGCCCGGGCACCTTTGATATTGCTCTTGATCAGCCCGGCCAACGAAAAGTAAGGGCGACCGAACCAGCGCCGGAAACGGTTGGACCAGCGGTTGATGAACAACAGCAGCTCGTAGGCCAGGTCGCCGCCAAAGCGGGTAATCCAGCTCAGGTTGATATAGGCGTCCATGGCATCGCCGTGCATGATCAGCCAGCGTCGGCCATCGGCGCTCTGGTATTCGTGCTCCTCGGCGATTTCGATCGGCCCGAACAGGTCGCCGTCGAAGCGCCGCATGGGCTCATCGTGGTTGCCGGGCACGTAGATCACCCGCACGCCTCGCCCGGCGAGCTCATAGAGCTTGAGCATCACCTGGTAGTGTTCGGCGGGCCAGCAGAAGCGCTTTTTCAGCGCCCAGAAATCGATCACATCCCCCACCAGATAGAGCGTGTCACACTGGATGTCGTCCAGAAAACGCAACAGATATTGCGCCTTGCAGTCCCGGTTACCCAGGTGCAGGTCGGAAATCCAGATGGTTCGGCTGTTGATCAGTGGTGAGAGGTGTTTGGACGCCCGGTGTGGGGCTTGCATTGCGGGAGAGGTTGCGTCGGTCATTGAGGGTGTCCCGTCGGCCTATGATGCGAACAGTCTGGCGATGGGCAATGACGAAACGACAACAATGCGATGAAAATTTGATGACAGGAGCGCACTGCGGCGCCCCGGGTCGGGTCAGTGAGGTTCGCCGCTCTGGCTCAACCAGTCCAGCACCGCATAGCGGCTCTCCAACATATCCCGATACACTTTCAGCACCTGGGGGTTGGGATTGGTCTGGCTTTCGAGGCGGTGGAGGCGGTCGGTAAGGAAGGCGATATCCTGATGCACCTTCGCGGCGATAGCGTCACCGCGCACCGATTCTCTGCCGATGACGACGTTGGGGCTGGCCATAAGCACGTTCCTTCTGCACAACGTGAGTAGATAACCCAGTATTGCACAAAAATCGCACAATGAAAGCCGTCCGACGAAAATAATTTGCCCGGCTAAACCTCCGCCCGGCGCAGCAGCGAGAGGACAAACAGCCCCGTGGCGCACAGTACAATGGAAGGGCCCGCCGGACTGTCCCAATAGAAGGACGCCGCCAGCCCCCCGAGCACCGACAGCGCGCCAAGTAGGCTGGCGCCCAGAGCCATGGTTTCCGGGGTGTGGGTCAGCCGGCGGCTGGTGGCGGCGGGGATGATCAGCAAGGCGGTGATCAACAGCACCCCGACCACCTTCATGGCAATGGCGATCACCAGGGCCATCAGCAGCATCAGGGCGGTGCGCACGGCGGTGACCGGAACCCCTTCCACCCGGGCCAGATCTTCATGCACGGTAATCGCCAGTAGCGGTCGCCAGAGCAGGAACAGCAGGACGGAGACCAGCACCGAGATCACCCAGATGGTGACCACATCCCCGGCGCTGGCGGAGAGAATGTCCCCGAACAGGTAGCCCAGCAGATCGATGCGGCTGTTGGTAAACAGGCTCACCATGACCAACCCCAGGGCCAGGGTGGAGTGAGACAGGATCCCCAGCAGAGTGTCGGTGGCCAGAAACCGGTTGTGCTGCAGGGCCACCAGAATCAGCGCCAGGAGCAGACAGCCCAGTGCCACGGCAAGATTCAGGTTGATGTTCAGAAGCAGCCCGAAGGTTACCCCGAGCAGTGCGGAGTGGGCCAGGGTGTCGCCAAAATAGGCCATCCGGCGCCAGACCACGAGTGCCCCCAGGGGGCCCGCGACCAGAGTTACTCCGAGGCCGGCCAGCAGGGCATAGAGTAGAAAGTCAGGCATGCCGGTGTTGGTCCTTTTCCACAATGTTGCCGTGATCGTCGTGGGTGTGGTCGTGATGGTGGGTATAGGGCGCCACCAGGGGCTTGGCGCTCTCGCCGAACAGGGCGATATACGCCGGGTCGTTGGTCACATGCTCGGGGTGTCCGTGGCAGCACACGTGCTGATTCAGGCAGATGACCGTATCGGTGGTCGCCATGACCAGGTGCAGATCGTGGGATACCAGTAACACCCCGCACTGGCGCTGGCGACGGATATCATTGATCAGCCGGTACAGGGCCTCCTGGCCGGTCACATCCACCCCCTGCACGGGTTCGTCCAGAACCAGGAGATTCGGGTCGCGCAGCAGCGCCCGGGCGAGCAGCACTCGCTGGGTTTCGCCGCCGGACAGATTGCTCATGGTGGCCCCGGTCAGCGCCTCGATGCCGGTCAGTGCCAGCACTTCGTCCAGGGGCAGGCGCGGTGTGCCGCCCAGGGTGAGAAAGCGTTTGACGGTCAGGGGCAGGCTCGGATCGATATGCAGTTTCTGGGGCATATAGCCAATGCGCAGCCCCGGGCGG
>NZ_DGMV01000037.1:12846-21011 GCF_002388575.1 Marinimicrobium sp. UBA4509 | reverse complement strand
CTTGCCCGCGCCATTGGGGCCAATGAGGGTGACGATTTTGCCTGCTTCCAGGGTCAGGTCCGCGCCCTGAAGAATGTCTCTACCGCCCCGGCGCACTCCGATCTGGCGGGCGGTCAGCAGCGGTTCACTCATGGGCATGCTCCCGGCAGTCGGGGCACAGACCGGTCACCTCCAGGGAGTGGCCTTCCAGTTGAAAGCCGGCGTTGTCCGCATTGGCCTGAATGGCTTGGGTTATGGCGTTGCTTTCCATCTCCACGGCGACGCCGCAGGCCCGACAGAGCAGAAAATGACTGGGGTGGCGGTGTTCCGGGCTGGGGCAGCCGACGTAGGCGTTCAGGCCGTTGATCCGGTGGATCAAGCCCTGCTCCAGCAGAAAATCGAGCGCCCGGTACACGGTGGGGGGAGCTACTCGACGGGTGGAGGCCTCTGCCAGCTGATCCATCAACTGATAGGCGCCCAAGGGCTTGTGACTTTGCCATACCAGCTCGAGCACCTGCTCGCGCAGCGGCGTCAGACGCGCCCCGCGTTCGGTGCACAGGCTGCGCGCGGATGCCAGGGCACTGCGCACGCAGTGGCCGTGGTTGTGATGTCGAAAGGCGATGGGGGTGTCGGTCATGACCGTGCCTCGAAGCAAATGCTTTACTGCAAAGATGTTACACTATAACCTTTTACGCCCAATCACGCGAGTGTCTGACTATGCTGCCACCCAAGCCCCTGTTGTCATCCTGGTTTGCCGGATCTGCCGGTGGACGCGGCGTCGGGTATGCGCTGCTTTTATTGTGGGCTCTGGCGGCACCGGCCCGGGCCGAGGTCGAGGTGTTGACCAGCATCAAACCGCTGGCGCTGATCGCCGAGGCGGTGGTGGGGGACCAGGGCCGGGTGAGTCACCTGTTGCCGCCCAACGCCTCCCCCCACGACTACCCGCTGAAAGTCTCCGATATGCAGCGACTGGCGCAGGCCGACCTGGTGCTCTGGGTGGGTGAGGAGCTGGAGACCTTTTTGCGCCGTCCCCTTGGCAACCTGCCCGACGATCGACGTATGACCCTGATTGACTTGCCGACCCTGCACTGGCCGGATGGGGAGGAAGCACACGAAGGTCACGGCCATGAAACCGATCATTCAGACGGGCATCATCACGACCACGGCGGCCGGGATCCTCATCTCTGGCTGAACCCGGAGAATGGGCGGGGGATCGCCACCGCGTTGGCCGAGCGCCTGGCGGTATTGGCACCGGCCCAGGCCGAGGGCTTCCGGGCCAGAGCCGCGGCCCTGGCCGAGGTACTTGAGGCGCTGGATCAACGCCTCGAATCCCGGCTGCATCCGCTGAGGGAGAGACCCTTTGCGGTGTATCACGAGGGATACAGCCATTTTGTCAGCCACTACCACCTGAACCAGGTGGCCTCGGTCACCCTGTCCCCGGAGCGGCGTCCGGGGGCGCGACACCTGTACGAGCTGCGCCAGCAATTGCAGGGCGCTGTGTGCCTGTTCACCGAACCCTATTACGACATGAGTTCCGCCCGCAGCCTGGCGGATGAGCTCGATCTGAAACTCGGCGAGCTGGATCTGCTGGGCGCGACCGAGTCGACCGACACTTACCCTGAGCTGTTGGAAGCGCTCGGCGAGGCGGTGGCGACCTGTCTGCAGTAGCCGAAACGTGGACAAAAAAATCCCCGCCGGGCCAGAGGCCGGGCGGGGAGACAAGCGAGGAGAGTAAGTCGTTACGACGCCCGGTAGCAGCCACCGGGCGGGGAGAGTACAAAGTGCCCGCCGGAGGCGGGCGCAAGCGAGGGGTTAAAGGTCCGCCTGCAACTGACGGCTGAGCTTCTCGTTCAACCGCTCGTTGAGTTTTGCTTCCAGTTTCTCGTTCAGTTCCCGGGACTGCTTCTCCAGGTCCTGACGCATCAGGGTATCCTGCTCGGTGCTGTCGCTTTCCGGAAGATCCCACTGCATGGCGACGCCGGCTTCTGCCGCGGCGATGGCCATGTTGGGTTGAGCGCCGGCAGTAACCCCTTCGGCGGCCGCGTTGGCGGCAAACAATACAGATACGATCATCAGGCCAAGTGTCTTCATGGTTTCGCCCTCCATGGGTTTCCCCAGATGGAAGCTGCTCACCTTGGTATAGAGCAGCTTGTGAATGTGTGTTTAGAGGGATCGCCTCTATGTGTTACCTATAGTAACACAGTTGTTACTATAGTCTAGTGGTATTTCATATTGATGATAAAAAAGTGAGCGTTTTGTTAAGTAATTCGCATAGTTAGCGGTAATTCTGGAAGTGAAGCCTCAAAAATCACCGGGTAACAAGCCAGTAACAGACATCTGGTTATAAGGCGCGGCTGAATCCCCGCTCGGTTTTGGGGTATGCTTGCCCACAACCACATAGGATTAGACGCACAGCGTTGCAATTCAGATTCAGACTCAGAGACAAGTGACCTTATGACCCAGAAAGCCCCCCTGGTGTTGGTGGACGGCTCCTCCTACCTCTATCGCGCCTACCACGCCCTGCCGCCCCTGAATAACGCCAAAGGCCAGCCCACCGGGGCGGTGAAAGGTGTCATCAGTATGCTGCGCCGGCTGCTCAAGGACTTTCCGGAGAGCCCCGTTGCGGTGGTGTTCGACGCCAAGGGCAAGACCTTCCGCGATGAGTTGTTCGCCGAGTACAAATCCCAGCGCCCGCCCATGCCCGATGACATGCGCCCCCAGGTCCAGCCGATCAAGGACATTGTGGAGGCCATGGGCTTACCTCTACTGGTGATTGAGGGCGTGGAGGCCGACGATGTGATCGGTACCCTGGCCCACCAGGCCAGCGAGCAGCAGCGGGATATGATTGTTTCTACCGGTGACAAGGACATGGCGCAGCTGGTCAACCGCCACATCTCTCTGGTCAACACCATGACCGGCAGTCACCTCGATGAAGATGGGGTGAGGGAGAAGTACGGCTTTGAGCCGCCCCTGATGATCGACTACCTGGCCCTGATGGGGGACAAGTCCGACAATATTCCCGGCGTGCCGGGGGTCGGAGAAAAGACCGCCCGCGCGCTGATTGAGGGCCTGGGCGGCCTGGATGCAATCTACGACAACCTGGAGGCGGTGCGCGAACTGGGTTTTCGCGGGGCCAAAAAGATGCCGGAAAAGCTGGAAGAGCACCGGGATCAGGCCTACCTGTCCCGACAGCTGGCCACCATCAAAACCGATGTCGAGCTGGACCTGAGGCCGGAAGATATCGCCCGCGGGGAGCCGGATAACAATCGCCTGCGCGAGATTTTCACCGAACTGGAGTTTCGCACCTGGGTGGCGGAGCTGGAGCCAGCCACCGAGGAGGGCGAGGCGCCGACGGCCAGCGAGCCCGAGGTGGCGGTGGATTACGAGGTGGTCACCGAACAGGCGTCGCTCGATGCCTGGCTGAAGGCGCTCAAGAGTGCCGAGCTGTTTGCGTTTGATACCGAAACCACCAGCCTGCACGCCATGGAAGCCAAAGTGGTCGGACTGTCATTTGCCGTGGAACCTGGCAAGGCAGCCTATGTGCCCCTGGCGCACGATTACATGGGTGCGCCCGATCAGCTCGATCGGGACTCGGTGTTGGCGGCACTCAAGCCCCTGCTGGAGGATCCGAAAAAAGCCAAGGTGGGCCAGAACCTCAAGTACGACCGCAATGTGCTGCGCAATCACGGCATCGAGCTGCGCGGTATCGCCTTCGATACCATGCTGGAATCCTATGTGCTCAATTCCACCAGCGGCCGTCACGACATGGACAGCCTGGCGCTGCGCTACCTGGATTATCGCTGCACCTCGTTCGAGGACATTGCCGGCAAGGGCGCCAAGCAGCTCACGTTCAACCAGATCAAAATTGACGACGCGGCCCCCTACGCCGCCGAAGATGCCGATGTGACCCTGCGCCTGCATCGCCGCCTCTGGCCCGAGCTGGAGAAAACCGATTCCCTGAAGCGAGTGTTTACTGACCTGGAAATGCCGCTGGTTCCGGTGCTGGCCAATATCGAGCGCAACGGCGCGTTGGTGGACGGCAGGGTTCTGGGGGAACACAGCCGGCAGTTGGGTGAGCGTCTGGCGCAGTTGGAAAAAGAGGCCCACGAGATCGCCGGTCGGCCCTTCAACCTGGGCTCCACCAAGCAGCTGGGGGAGATCCTGTTCGACGAGCAGAAGTTGCCGGTGCTCAAGAAAACCCCCAAGGGTAAACCCTCCACCGCCGAGGAGGTTCTGCAGGAGTTGGCCCTGGACTATCCGCTGCCCAAGTTGCTGATGGAATACCGGGGGCTGAGCAAGCTCAAGAGCACCTACACCGACAAGCTGCCATTGATGATCAACAAGGCCACGGGGCGGATCCATACCTCCTATCACCAGGCGGTGACCGCCACCGGTCGGCTGTCCTCCTCGGACCCGAACCTGCAGAACATCCCCATTCGCACCGAGGAAGGCCGGCGCATCCGCCAGGCGTTCATCGCCCCCAAGGGCTACAAGGTGCTGGCGGCGGACTACTCCCAGATCGAGCTGCGCATCATGGCGCACCTGTCGGAGGATAAAGGATTGCTCAACGCCTTTGAGCAGGAGCTGGACGTTCACAAGGCCACCGCCGCCGAGGTGTTCGGTACCGAGCTGGACAAGGTCACCCCGGAAATGCGCCGGCGGGCCAAGGCGATCAACTTTGGCCTGATCTATGGCATGTCCGCCTTCGGTCTGGCGAAGCAGCTGCACATTGGTCGCCAGGAAGCTCAGGAATACATTGACCGCTACTTCGACCGCTACCCAGGAGTGCTGCGTTATATGGACAATACCCGCGCCCAGGCCCGGGAGCAGGGCTACGTCGAAACCTTACTGGGCCGGCGCCTGTACCTGCCCGAGATCAACGCCCGCAATGGCAACCTGCGCCAGGGTGCCGAGCGCACTGCCATCAATGCGCCCATGCAGGGCACCGCGGCGGATATCATCAAGGCGGCCATGATCGATGTGGATCGCTGGCTATTGAAGGAAAAGCTGGACGCCCGGATCATGATGCAGGTGCACGATGAACTGGTGCTGGAAGTGGCCGAAGGCCAGCTGGACGAGGTGCGCGAGGGTATTGTCGAGCGGATGTCGAAGGCGGCTGACCTGAAAGTGCCACTCTTGGTAGAGGCCGGGGTAGGGGATAACTGGGATCAGGCCCACTGAATTCTGGCCCTGTGATGCCGCGGGTAAAAAAAATTTTCAGAGGGAGTGAACTTTCGGGACCTATGCCCGGTCCCATAAAACATGAACAGTGTGTTTCATGTGCAACTCCCCTAACGTGGCATGACGCCACTTGGCTAACCGCTTTACTCAGCTACCCCGACCACTGGTCGGGTTTTTTTTGCCCGTCGATTGCGTGGCGCCGAGGCTTTACAAAACCTGACACATTCCGGAAGGCGGGGCCGGAACTTTCCTGAATGACCATCGTCTTAAAGAACAGACGCAACGATTGCAGTCTTTCCTCCGCTTAACTGGCGCCACCCCAAGGGTGCCAGTCATTGCCCCCGGCGGCCGCCCCCTGGTCGCCGGTTTTTTTATGTCCGGGGCTCAGAATCCTCACTTTCCTGTGCGACTTCCTGCGCCGGCGTCAGCCATTCGGTCAGTTTGCGCTTCAGATCGTCCACCCCGGTGCGCTTGAGTGATGAAAAACACTGGGCGGTGACCAGATCGCTCACGCCCGCCGCCTGCATCTGCTTGCGCACGGCCAGCAGGGTGCTGTTGGCCGGCCCCCGCTTGAGCTTGTCCGCTTTGGTCAGCAGGATATGCACCGGCATCTCCACTTCCACGGCCCAGTTGATCATCATGGAGTCAAACTCCTGCATGGGGTGGCGGATGTCCATCAGCAGCACCAGCCCCTGCAGGCAGTCGCGTTCCTGAAGGTACTCGGACAGGTTGCGCTGCCACTCCTCTTTCATGGCCCGGGCGACTTTGGCGTAGCCGTACCCGGGCAGATCCACCAGGCGCTGGCCTTCGCCCACGCTGAAAAAGTTGATTAGTTGGGTGCGCCCGGGCGTCTTGCTGGTTCGGGCCAGTTTGGAATTGTCAGTCAGGGTGTTGATGGCACTGGATTTGCCCGCGTTGGAACGCCCCGCGAAGGCGACTTCCAACCCGTTCTCCGGTGGACACTGATGAATACTGGGGGCGCTCTGTTCAAATGTGGCGCCGCGGAAGTTGATCTCTGTGGTCATAAAACCCTGCAAAAGCCTGTGTTATCCCATATAATGCGCGGTGCCCCCGTTGGGGCCCCGGCGCGAAAAGTGGCCCTGGGGCCGAGTGGGGCAGCCGATTGTAGCCCGTAGGCGGCCAAATGTCGCCCGAACACTGCGGAGCGGGCCCCACAATAAACGAATTGACAGGTTAGCCAATGAAATATTCAGTGAAGCATTTGCTCCTCGCGCTGGGCGCACTGGTTTTGGTTCCGGGCGCAAGCGCCGCCGGTGACCCGGAAGCGGGCTCCGAAAAAGTGGCTGTATGCGCCGCCTGCCACGGTCAGGATGGTAACAGCCCGGCGCCGAGCTTCCCGAAGCTGGCCGATTTGGGCCAGCCCTATCTGTACAAGCAGCTTCAGGACATCCAGGCCTGGGATAATGCCACCGGAGAGGCCAAGGCCACGACTGGCCGTGAGGTGGTGCAGATGACCGGCATGCTCAAGGGCATGAGCGATCAGGACCTGCAGGATATTGCCGCTTACTACGCCAGTCAGAGCATGCAGTTGAGCGGTGCCCAGGAAATGCAGGTGCAGGTGAACTCGGGCGCTGAAGTTGATGCGCTGGCCCTGGGTGAGCAGATTTACCGCGCCGGCAATCAGGAGACTGGTGTGCCGGCCTGCATGGGTTGCCACGCACCGAATGGTCAGGGTAATGAGCCGGGAGCCTTCCCGCGCCTGGGTGGCCAGTACCCACAGTACATCGAGGCCCAGCTGCGCGCCTTCCGCGCCGGCGACCGTATGAACGATGGTGAGTCGATGATGATGCGTCTGAGCGCCAAAAACCTCAGTGACGCCGAAATCAAGGCGGTGGCGAACTACATCGGCGGCCTGAACTGATTGCACGGCGGGAACTAAACCCGCCGGTTCGGGCTCTGAGTCACGTTGACCGGGCCCGAGCCCTCCGATAATGAATAACGTGGAGCCAACTATGCGCATTGTGTTAGCTGTTCTGGCGATGATGGTATCGCTGACCGCCGTCGCCCAGACCCCCGAGAACGGAACCGACTATAAAGAAGGCGAGCACTACGAGACCCTGGCCGAGCCGGTCCCCACCAGCACCTCGGACAAGATTGAAGTGGTCGAAGTCTTTGCCTATACCTGTGGCCACTGCTACAACTTCGAGCCGCTGATTCGGGCGTGGAAAAAAGAGCAGAAAGATGATGTGGCGGTTGTGCAGACCCCCGCCATGTGGAACGCCACCATGGAGGCCTATGCGCGCGGCTTCTATACCGCAAAGGCCATGGAGCTGCTGGATGAAGTGCATATGGCCGTGTTCACCGCCGTGCATCAGGAAGGCAAACAGTTCCGCAGTGCCGAGCAGTGGGCCGACTTCCTGGAGACCTATGGTGCGGATCGCGAGCGGATACTGAAAACCTTCAACTCGTTTGGCATCACCAGCCAGGTGCGTCAGGCCGACGCCCGGGTTCGCGGTTACAAGATCACCGGCACCCCGGAAATGGTGGTCGACGGCAAGTACCGGGTCAGCTCCCGGATGACCGGCAGCCACAGCGAGATGCTGCGAGTGGTGGACCACCTGGTTGAACAGATTCGCCAGGGAGCGCTCTGACTACCTGAGTTCGCGCCAACGTGCTGACAACGCCCGCTCCCAGAGCGGGCGTTGTCGTTTCCGGGTCAGGAAAAAGGTCGTTTTGGCCGACAGTGCGGGCGGGGAACGGCTATACTGTCTGGGCAGTTTTCAGCAAACGCGGGATTTTTCATGACCCTCCGAACAACGGACGACGATACTTGGCGAGAAAAGTACCTGGATGCTCTGGACGCCCACGACGCGCTTGAGCGTCAGGCCGATGACCAATACCAGCGACTGCGCCGGGCCCTGGTGCAACTGAGCATTATTGCCGATGGGCAGGACCGCCAGTTGGACGAATTGCTGGATGAGCTGCGCAAAACCCTGCGCGGCGACCAGGCGCTGGAGCGTCTGCCCGAACTGACCGATCGGCTC